>NZ_JBHVJT010000015.1:95948-99658 GCF_042798815.1 Kitasatospora sp. NPDC057738
AGAGGGGAGAGCGACAAAGGCGACGAGCGGAGAGGCTGCCGTCGCTGGGGGTGGCGAGGCGGCGGGGGCAGTGCTGCACCCCCTCCACCTCCCCCTCCCCCACCTGCTGGCCGTCCTGGGACGGCTGCCGGAGCGGACCCGGGCCTCCCCCACACGGAGCCGGGCCGCTCGCTCGACACCGACACTACGCCCGCGGAACACCGCCCCCGGACGGTCTTGACGCCCTCCTGTCGTCCACCGGAGCGCTCTTGACGGCTCGTTGACGAGGGCGCGCCGGCGCTCGCCCGCCGGTCCGTCACGGCACGTACCGGTACCCGATCCCCGGCTCGGTGATCAGGTGCCGCGGCCGGGCCGGATCGCGCTCCAGCTTGCGGCGCAGCCCGGCGAAGTAGACCCGCAGGTAGTTGCCGCGCCCCTCCTGGGCCGGGCCCCACACCTCGCGCAGGATCTGCCGCCCGGGCACCAGCCGCCCGGGGTTGGCGAGCAGCAGGGCGAGGATGCGCCACTCGGTCGGGGTGAGCCGGACCGGACCGTTCGGGCCGTTCACCGCGGTGGCCGCGAGGTCCACGGTGTGGTCGCCGATCACCGGCCGGCCCGACGGCACGCCGCCCGGCGGCCGGCGCAGCACGGCGCGCAGCCGGGCCAGCAGTTCCTCCATCAGGAACGGCTTGGTGAGGTAGTCGTCGGCGCCCGCGTCCAGGGCGCCCACCTTGTCGGCGGCGTCCGTCCGGCCGGAGAGCACGATGATCGGCATCGCGCTGCGGGTGCGCAGGCCGCGCAGCACGTCCATCCCGTCGAGGTCGGGCAGGCCGAGGTCGAGCAGGACGGCGTCCGGGGCGCTGTGCGCGGCGCGGTCGAGCGCCTCGCCGCCGCTGGCGGCGGTGCGGACGGCGTACTGCCGGGCGCTGAGGTTGATCCGCAGGGTGCGCAGGAGGGCCGGCTCGTCGTCGACGACCAGGATCTCACTCATGTCGCGATTCCTCCCCGGGGTGTCCGGGCTCGGTGGCGGCGGGGGCTGTGGCGGGGGCTGTGGCGGCGGGCCCGGTGGTGGCGGCGGGCAGGGTGAGCAGCATGGTGGTGCCTCCACCCGGGGTGTCCTCGACCTCCAGGCTGCCGCCCATCGCCTCGGCGAGGCCCCGGGAGAGGGCGAGGCCGAGGCCGACGCCGGTGGTGTTGTCGGTGTCGCCGAGGCGCTGGAAGGGCAGGAAGACCCGGTCGCGGTCCTCGGGGGCGATGCCGGGGCCGCGGTCGATCACCCGGATCTCGACCTGGTCGGCGTGGTGGCTGGCGGTGACCAGGACGGGCGCGCCGGGGGCGTTGTACCGCAGCGCGTTGGTGATCACGTTGGCGAGCACCCGCTCCAGCAGCGGCGGGTCGGCGAGCACCGGCGGCGTGGTCTCCAGGTCGAGCGGCTGGACCGGTGCGTACGGGTCGGGGAGGCTGTCCAGCGCCCGGGGCAGGATCTCGTCCAGGTGGGTCTCGGTGAGGTGCAGGGTGAGCGCGCCGGCCTGGAGGCGGCTCATGTCGAGCAGGTTGTCGACCAGCCGGGTGAGCTTGACCAGCGACTCGTCGGCGGTGGCGAGCAGCTCGGACTGGTCCTCGGGCGAGAACTCGACGTCGGGGCTGCGCAGCGAGCCGACCGAGGCGCGGGCGGCGGCCAGCGGGGTGCGCAGGTCGTGACTGACGGCGGCGAGCAGGGCGGTGCGCATCCGGTCGGCGGCCTTGATCGGCTCGACCTCGGCGGCGACGACGGCCAGCCGGTCGCGCTCCAGCGCGGCGGCGACGTGGGCGGCGAAGGCGGTCAGCACCCGCTGGTCGGCGGCGGGCAGCCGGCGGCCGGTGAGCACCAGGACGGCGTCCGGGCCGACCGGGACCTCGGTGGTCTCGTGCGGCCCGTCGCCGTCGCCCCGGTGGTCCCCCGCGCAGTGCGCGAGCGCCTCGCCGTCGACCCGCGAGAGCAGGGCGACGGCCCGCATGCCGAAGGCCGTCCGGGACTTCTCCAGCAGGGCGGGCAGCGCGTCGGCGCCGCGCAGCACGCTGCCCGCCAGGGTGGAGAGGGTCTCGGCCTCGGCGGTGGCGCGGGCGGCCCGGCTGGTGAGCCGGCCGGCGTGGTCGACCACGGTGGAGACGGTGAGCGCGATGGCGGCGAAGACCACCAGGGCGACGATGTTGTTGGTCTCGCCGATGGTCAGGCTGTGGATCGGCGGGATGAAGTAGTAGTTCAGCAGCACCGAGGCGACGACCGAGGCCAGCAGGGCCGACACGGCTCCGCCGAGCAGGGCGACGATGACCACGCCGAGCTGGAAGATCAGCGCTTCGGTGGTCAGGTTGATGCTGTGGTGCGCCTGGGAGAGCAGGGCGGTGAGCAGCCAGGGCACCGCCAGGCCGGCCAGGTAGCCGGCGAAGGTGCGGCGCCGGGAGTGGCGGCGGCCGAGCGAGGGCAGCCGGCCGCGGCCGGTGAACTCGTGGGTGACCATGTGGACGTCGATGTCCTCGGAGGCGTCCACGGTGGTCTGCCCGGTACCGGGGCCGGTGAGGAAGCGGTTGATCCGGCCGCGGCGGCTGGTGCCGAGCACCAGCTGGGTGGCGTGGTGGGCGCGGGCGAAGGTGAGCAGCGCGGTGGGGACGTCGTCGCCGACCACCACGTGGTAGCTGCCGCCGAGGGCCTCCGCCAGCTGCCGCTGCTGGGCGAGCGCGCCGGAGGAGGCGCCGGCCAGGCCGTCGCTGCGGGAGACGTGGACGGCCAGCAGCTCGCCGCCGGCCGTGCGGTCGGCGATCCGGGCGGCGCGGCGGATCAGGGTCTCGCCCTCGGGGCCGCCGGTGAGGGCGACCACGACCCGCTCGCGGGTCTCCCAGACCCGGTCGATGTTGTGGCTGGCCCGGTAGTCGCGCAGGCCCTCGTCCACCCGCCCGGCCACCCAGAGCAGGGCGAGTTCGCGCAGGGCGGTGAGGTTGCCGACCCGGAAGTAGTTCGAGAGCGCGGCGTCCACCTTCTCCGCCCGGTAGACGTTGCCGTGGGCCATCCGGCGGCGCAGCGCCTGCGGGGCCATGTCGACGAGTTCGATCTGGTCGGCCCGGCGGACCACCTCGTCCGGGACGGTCTCGCGCTGCGGGATGCCGGTGATCTTCCGGACGACGTCGTTCAGCGATTCCAGGTGCTGGATGTTGACGGTGGTGATGACGTCGATCCCGGCGGCCAGGATCTCCTCGACGTCCTGCCACCGCTTGGCGTGCCGGCCGCCGGGGACGTTGGTGTGCGCCAGCTCGTCCACCAGCACGACGGACGGGCGGCGGGCGAGCACGCCGTCGAGGTCCATCTCGTCGAACTCGGCGTCCCGGTAGGCGCGCCGGACCCGTGGCAGGACCTCCAGGCCGGCCAGCATGGCCTCGGTGTGGCGTCTGCCGTGGCACTCGATGTACCCGACCGCGACGTCGGCCCCGCGCTGCTGTCTGCGCCGGGCCTCGTCCAGCATCCGATAGGTCTTGCCGACCCCCGGCGCGGAGCCGAGGTACACCCTCAGGCGGCCGCCGCGGTTGCCGGTGCCGGGGGTGAGGTCGCGGGCCATGGGCACTGCTCTTTCCATCGAAAAGTGGTGCACGTCTGCGGACGCGGGTCGGGCGGAACCGGCGCCCACAATTCCCCCCCCCCCGCCCGACCCCACCCCCACCCAACCTCTGCTGAGGACGTCCCTCCCCCTCTTTTTCTCACC
>NZ_JBHVJT010000015.1:99668-132728 GCF_042798815.1 Kitasatospora sp. NPDC057738
GGTCTCCTCCCGCGCCCGGGCCGGCCCGGTCACCCGTCTGTGCGAGGTGATGTCACTTCTGCTCGCTGAGCGCCTTGTTGAGCAGCACGACGTTGACGCCCTCGTTGCCGAGGAAGCCGAGCGAGCGGCTCTCGGTGTACTTGTCGACCAGCTTGGTCACCGCCTCCACCGGCAGGCCGCGGTTCCCGGCCACCCGGTCGACCTGCTCCCTGGCGTACGCGACGGAGATGTGCGGGTCGAGGCCGGAGCCGGATGCGGTCAGCGCGTCGGCCGGGACGCTCGCCGGGTCGACGCCGTCGAACGCGGCGACGGCGGCGCGGCGGTCCTCGACGGCCTTCAGCAGGTCCTCGCTGTTCGGGCCGAGGTTGCTGGCGCTGGAGGAGGAGGCGTCGTAGCCGGTCCCGGCCGCGGAGGGGCGGGGCTGGAACCACTTCGGGTCCGGCCGGGCCTCCTCCTTCGGGTCGTCCGGGTTCTTCTTCGGGAGGTTGAAGTTCTGGCCGATCAGGCTGGAACCGGCCTCCTTGCCGTCGGACGTCACGGGCGAGCCGTTCGCCTTGT
The DNA here is from genome assembly GCF_042798815.1 of Kitasatospora sp. NPDC057738. Taxonomy (NCBI): domain Bacteria; kingdom Bacillati; phylum Actinomycetota; class Actinomycetes; order Kitasatosporales; family Streptomycetaceae; genus Kitasatospora; species Kitasatospora sp. NPDC057738. The sequence goes on from NZ_JBHVJT010000015.1 coordinate 100,227, forward strand.
CGGTGAAGGCGGCCTGGGAGATGCCGGTGATCAGCAGGGGGTAGGCGATCCCGAGGATCACGGTGAGCACCAGGAGTGCCCGCAGGGCGGTGAAGTGGGTGCGGAGGGTGGTCGGCAGGGGCTTGGACATGGTTTTCTCTCCTTCCCTGCGTCAGCTGAGGCCGGGGATGAACTGGACGATCAGGTCGATCAGCTTGATGCCGACGAACGGCACCACCAGGCCGCCGAAGCCGTAGACCCCGATGTTGCGGCGCAGCAGCGAGCTGGCGTCGGACGGGCGGTAGCGCACGCCGCGCAGGGCGAGCGGGATCAGGCCGATGATGACCAGGGCGTTGAAGATGATCGCCGAGGTGATCGCGGACTGCGGGCTGTGCAGGCCCATGATGTTGAGGTGGCTCAGGCCCGGGTAGACCCCGGCGAACATCGCGGGGATGATCGCGAAGTACTTGGCCACGTCGTTGGCGATCGAGAAGGTGGTCAGCGCGCCGCGGGTGATCAGCAGCTGCTTGCCGATCTCCACGATCTCGATCAGCTTGGTCGGGTTGGAGTCCAGGTCGACCATGTTGCCGGCCTCCTTGGCCGCCATGGTCCCGGTGTTCATCGCGACGCCGACGTCGGCCTGGGCGAGCGCGGGGGCGTCGTTGGTGCCGTCGCCGGTCATCGCGACCAGCTTGCCGCCCTCCTGCTCCTTCTTGATCAGGGCCATCTTGTCCTCGGGCGTGGCCTCGGCGAGGAAGTCGTCCACGCCGGCCTCCTCCGCGATCGCCTTGGCGGTCAGCGGATTGTCGCCCGTGATCATGATGGTCTTGATGCCCATCCGGCGGAGCTCGTCGAAGCGCTCCCGCATGCCCTCCTTGACCACGTCCTTGAGGTGGATGACCCCGAGGACGCGGGCCGGCCCGCTGCCGACCTTGGTGGCCACGACCAGCGGGGTGCCACCGGCCGCGGAGATGCCGTCGACCAGGGCGGCGACCTCGTCGCCGACCGAACCGCCGTTCTCGGTCACCCAGTTGGAGACCGAGCCGGCCGCGCCCTTGCGGACCTGGTGGACGCCCCCGGCCTCGTCCAGGTCCACGCCCGACATCCGGGTCTGGGCGGTGAACGGCACCCAGGTGGCGTGGGTCAGCTCGCCCTGGGCGCGGGCCCGCAGACCGTACTCGGTCTTCGCGAGGACCACGATCGAGCGGCCCTCCGGGGTCTCGTCCGCGAGCGAGGAGAGCTGCGCGGCACTGGCCAGTTCGTCGGTGGAGACGCCCGGGGCGGCCAGGAACTCGGCGGCCTGGCGGTTGCCCAGGGTGATGGTGCCGGTCTTGTCGAGCAGCAGGGTGTTGACGTCGCCAGCGGCCTCGACGGCGCGGCCGGACATCGCCAGCACGTTGCGCTGCACCAGCCGGTCCATGCCGGCGATGCCGATCGCGGAGAGCAGCGCGCCGATGGTGGTCGGGATGAGCGCCACGATCAGGGCGACCAGGACGATCATCGACTGCGGGGCGCCCGCGTAGGTGGCCATCGGCTGGAGGGTCACGACCGCGACCAGGAAGACGATGGTCAGCGAGGCCAGCAGGATGTTGAGCGCGATCTCGTTCGGCGTCTTCTGCCGGGCGGCACCCTCGACCAGGGCGATCATCCGGTCGATGAACGACTTGCCGGGCTCCGAGGCGATCTTCACCACGATCCGGTCGGACAGCACCTTGGTGCCGCCGGTGACGGCACTGCGGTCGCCGCCGGACTCGCGGATGACGGGCGCGGACTCGCCGGTGATCGCCGACTCGTCGACGCTGGCGACGCCCTCGACCACGTCACCGTCGCCGGGGATGATCTGGCCGGCCTCGACCACCACGTGGTCGCCGAGCCTCAGCGCGGTGCCGGGCACCTCCTCCTCGGCCCGGGTGGCGGGCCAGTCGGTGAGCCGGCGGGCGACGCTCTCGGTCTTGGTCTTGCGCAGGGTGTCGGCCTGGGCCTTGCCGCGGCCCTCGGCCACGGCCTCGGCCAGGTTCGCGAACACCGTGGTGAGCCAGAGCCAGACGGTGATGGCCCAGGCGAACACGGACGGGTCGGCTATCGCGGAGACCGTGGTGACCACCGAGCCGACCTCGACGACGAACATCACCGGGTTCTTGATCATCACCCGGGGGTCGAGCTTCTTCACCGCGTCCGGCAGGGACGCGAGGATCAGCTTCGGGTCGAGCAGGCCGCTCGCCGCTCTGTGCGGCGCGGCGGGCTCCGACTTGTCGGCCGGTGCGGGGTTGAGCGTAGGGGTGGACATCAGGAGGACAGACCTTCCGCGATCGGCCCGAGAGCCAGGGCCGGGAAGTAGGTGAGGCCGACGACGATCAGGATCACGCCCGACAGCAGGCCCACGAACAGCGGCTTGTGGGTGGGCAGGGTGCCCGGGGTGGCCGGGACCGGCTGCTGCTGGGCGAGCGAGCCGGCCAGCGCCAGGACGAAGACGATCGGCAGCAGACGACCGAAGATCATCGCCAGACCGAGCGCGGTGTCGTACCAGTCGGTGTTGACGGTGATGCCGCCGAAGGCCGAACCGTTGTTGTTGGCGGCCGAGGTGAAGGCGTACAGCACCTCGGAGAAGCCGTGGGCGCCCGAGTTGAGCATCCCGGCGCGCTCGCCCGGCAGGGCCATCGCCACGCCCGTGCCGACCAGCACGATCGTCGGCGTGGTGAGGATGTACAGCGAGGCGAACTTCATCTCCCGGCCGCCGAGCTTCTTGCCCAGGTACTCGGGGGTGCGGCCGACCATCAGGCCGGCGACGAACACCGCGACGACCGCGAGCACCAGCATCCCGTACAGGCCGGAGCCCACACCGCCGGGCGCGATCTCGCCCAGCATCATGTTGAAGACCGTCAGCCCGCCGCCGAACGGCGTGTACGAGTCGTGGAAGGAGTTCACCGCACCGGTCGAGGTCAGCGTGGTCGAGGCGGCGAACAGCGAGCTGGCGGCGATGCCGAAGCGCTGCTCCTTGCCTTCCATCGCGGCGCCCGCGGCCTGCAGGGCGCTGCCCTGGTGCTGCGACTCGGCGAAGGTCAGCAGGGCCACCGAGGCGACCCAGAACAGGCCCATCACGGCGACGATCGCGTAGCCCTGGCGGTTGTCCCCCACCATCCGGCCGAAGGTCCGCGGCAGCGCGAACGGGATCAGCAGGATCAGGAAGATCTCGACCAGGTTGGTGAAGCCGGTCGGGTTCTCGAACGGGTGCGCCGAGTTGGCGTTGAAGAAGCCGCCGCCGTTGGTGCCGAGCAGCTTGATGACCTCCTGGGAGGCCACCGGGCCGCCCGGGATCTTCTGGACGTCACCCGCGAGGTTGGTGACCTCGTGGAAGCCGTGGAAGTTCTGGATCACGCCGTTGGCGGCCAGCACCAGGGCGAAGACGATCGAGATCGGCAGCAGCAGGCGCAGGCTGATCCGGGTGAGGTCCACCCAGAAGTTGCCGACCCGGTCCGTCCTGTTGCGGGTGAAGCCCCGGATCAGCGCGGCGACGACGGCGATGCCGACGGCCGCGGAGACGAAGTTCTGCACCGCCAGGCCCGCCATCTGCGCCAGGTGGCCCATCGCGGACTCGCCGCCGTAGGACTGCCAGTTGGTGTTGGCGACGAACGAGATCGCGGTGTTCCAGGCCTGGTGGCCCTCCATCTGCGGAACACCCAGGTTCAGCAGCAGGTAGCCCTGGAGGCGGATCAGGCCGTAGAGGAAGAGGACGGAGACGGCGGAGAAGGCCAGCACCGAGCGGAGGTAGGCCGGCCAGCGCTGATCGGCGTCGCCGTCGACGCCGATCACCTTGTAGATGCCGCGCTCGACTCCGAGGTGCTTGGCGGAGGTGAGGAGCTTGGCGATGTAGTCGCCGAGGGGGCGGTAGCACAGGGCCAGCGCGCCGACGAGGGCGATGACCTGGAGCCAGCCCGCGAGAGTGGAGCTCATGTCAGAACTTCTCCGGGTAGATCAGCGCGACGACGAGGTAGCCGACGAGGGCGACGGCCACGATCAGACCAGCGATGTTCTCGGCGCTCACAGCTTCTCCACCCCCCGCGCGATCAGGGCGATGACGGCGAACACGGCGACCGTGACACCGACGTAGATGAGATCGGACATGGGCTCCACCAGAGTGGTTCGGGAGATGCCGCGACCTGGGCCGGAAGGGCTCGCGCGGCGCCGGCGGACGACCGGCAGATGCAGCAAACCAGCCGTCAGGGGCGCGTTATGGGGCCCTGACGCCCTCCATACGGGTGACGGCGCGACGTTGACGCGGCCTTGACGGGCGCTTCACCGGACCGAGACCGTCGTGATCGGGCCGAGATCCGGCGGGGGCGGGCGGGGGTGCGGCGGCGGTGGGCGGCGGTGCTCGTCGGGCGTCGCCGTGCGGGGACCGTGCCGGGAACGGAACGGCCCCGGACGGCGGTCTGCCGTCCGGGGCCGTCCTCCCCCGCTCCTGGTCACATCCGCATGCGCAGCCGGCAGACCACCGCGTCGGTGTGCCGCCGCAGGGCACGGTCGATCACGGCGCCGCGCCGGTTCTGCAGCGCCCGCTGCCACCAGCGGGCCGGCTCCACCTCGGGGATCAGCACGGTCAGCCGGTCGTAGGCGTGCTCCGCCCCCAGCTCGTTGACGAAGTCGGCGATCGGCCGGCCCAGCCGGCGGTGGACGTCCGGGATCTCCACCAGCGGCACCCCCGGACGCCACAGCTCCCAGTCCCGGCGCAGCGCCTCCGCGGCGGCCGGCTCGTGCACCACCGTCACCGCCATCACCTCGTCGCCGAGCGAGAGCGCCGCCGACAGGCCGTCCCGGGTCAGCCGGGTGATCGCGGTCACCGGGACGACGACCAGGCTGCGCTGCCTGGTCACCGGGCCGGGCACCCGGCCCAGCTCCAGCCGCTCGCCGATCCGCTCGTAGCTGCGGTGGACCGCCTCGAACAGCACCACCAGCAGCGGCAGCGCCACCACGATGCCCCAGGCGCCCTCGGTGAACTTGGTACCGGTGACGACCAGCGCCGCGACGCCGGTGAGCAGCGCGCCGAACCCGTTCAGCGCGGCCTTCCACCGCCAGCCGGACGGCCGGTGCAGCAGCCAGTGCCGGACCATGCCGACCTGACAGACGGTGAAGCCGACGAACACGCCGATGGAGAACAGCGGCACCAGGCTGTTGACGTCCCCGCCGGAGCCGACCAGCAGCGCCGCCGACACCGCGGCCAGGAACAGCACGCCGTACCGGTACACCTGGCGGTCGGCACGCAGCGCGAACACGTGCGGGAGGTGGTTGTCCCGGGCGAGCAGGTCGAGCAGTACCGGCAGTCCGCCGAAGGAGGTGTTGGCGGCGAGCCCGAGCAGCACCACGGTGGCGAACTGGACGACGTAGAAGCCGAAACCGTGGCCGAGCGAGGCGTCGGCGAGCTGGGCGAGCACCGTGACGCCCTCGACCGGCTGGAGGTGGAAGCGGCCGATCAGCACGGCCAGCCCGATCAGCATCACGCCGAGCAGGGCGCCGAGCGCGACCTCGGTGTGCTGGGCGCGCCTGACCCGCGGGGTGCGGAAGGAGGGGACGGCGTTGGCCACCGCCTCCACGCCGGTCAGCGCGGAACAGCCGGCCGCGAAGGCCTTGAGCAGCAGCAGCGCGCCGACGGCGGTGGCGTTCTCGGCGAGCGCCGAGGCGTGGCCGGCGGCGGCCGCGGTGCTGGCCGGGCCGTCCCGGAACAGCCCGACCACGACGATCGCCAGGATGGAGAGCACGAAGACGGCGGTCGGCGCCATGAACCAGCGCGCCGACTCGGCGATCCCGCGCAGGTTCACCGCGGTGACCAGCGCGAGCACGCCCAGGCAGAGCCAGACCCGGTCGTCGTACAGGCCCGGGACGGCCGAGGTGAGCGCGGCGACGCCGGCGGTGACCGAGACCGCGACGTTCAGGACGTAGTCGACGACCAGCGAGGCGGCCGCGGTCAGCGCGGTCCGGCGGCCCAGGTGCGCCTTGGCCACCGCGTAGGAGCCGCCGCCGTCCGGGAAAGCCGCGATCACCTGCCGGTAGGAGGCGACCAGCACCGCCAGCAGCAGGGCGATCGCCGCGGTGACCGGCAGCGTGAAGCCCAGCCCGTACGCCCCGGCGGCGGCGAGCACCAGCACGACCGACTCCGGCCCGTACGCGACCGAGGCCATGGCGTCCAGCGAGAGCGCGGCCAGCCCGCCGAGCGCGCTGAGCCGGTGCCGCTCGTCGCCCGTACCGGTGTCCGGCGGCTCGGGTTCGGCCGTGACGGCCGGGGTGGTGGTGGCGCTGGACATCGGACGGACCTCCGCAGTCGGTAGTTGGTCCGATCCTGCGGTCCGCGCACCCGCCGCCCCGGCGGGCCCTACGCGTTCCTGACGCCGCCACGAGCGGCCTTGACGCGCCCTTGACGCGGCGGCCGCGCCGCGCCGGCCCCGTCCGGTGGCTGTTGGCGGGGGTGGGGCGAGCCGTTGTCCCGGCGGTCGCCGGCTGGGAAGACGATCAGCTCTGTCGAAGGACTCCCACCCCCGGCCCCCACTCTGCTGCCTGCCACCCGTAATTGCAAGCAATGTGCAATAAGTGGCCCGGCCGGCCCCGCCCCCCGCGGAACCGCCGGAACACAACGAAACAGCCCCCGATCCGCGTTTCCGCAGATCGGGGGCTGTTTCTCTATCCTGTGGCTGGTGCAGGGTTCGAACCTGCGTAGCTTGCGCGACAGATTTACAGTCTGCTCCCTTTGGCCGCTCGGGCAACCAGCCAGGATCTTCGTTTCCCGGGGTGTTCACCCCGTTCGACTTGGTAAACCATACCCGATGCCGGGGGGTGCTCCGCCACTCGATAGATCACGCAATGATCAAGGAACCGCGGGCGGGCGGTACGGGCGGGGCCGGTGTGGCGCTGGATAGGCTGGGACTCCGGACGCCCGTGAGGGCGGGCCGTGCCAGTGAAGCCAGAGCATCAAGGAGACCAACACCCATGGCCGACTCCAGTTTCGACATCGTCTCGAAGGTCGAGTGGCAGGAGGTCGACAACGCGATCAACCAGACCTCCCGTGAGATCGCGACGCGCTTCGACTTCAAGGGCGTCGGCGGCGAGATCAGCCGCACCGCCGAGAAGATCGAGATGAAGGCGAACGGCGAGGAGCGCGTGCGCGCCATCCTCGACGTCCTGCAGACCAAGTTCATCAAGCGCGGCCTGTCGCTGAAGGCTCTGGACGCCGGCGAGCCGCAGCTGTCCGGCAAGGAGTACAAGATCTTCGCCAACGTCAAGGAGGGCATCACCACGGAGGACGCGAAGAAGGTCGCGAAGATCATCCGTGACGAGGGCCCGAAGGGCGTCAAGGCGCAGGTCCAGGGCGACGAGCTGCGCGTCAGCTCGAAGAGCCGCGACGACCTCCAGGCCGTGCAGGCCCTGCTCAAGGGCAAGGACCTGGACTTCGCGCTCCAGTACGTGAACTACCGCTAGCACCGGCCCCGGCCTGCGGCGACGCAGGCCCCGAGCGGCTGCGGGACAGAACGGGGGCGCGGCACCGGACCTTCTTCGGTGCCGCGCCCCCGTTTCCGTGCGCCGCTTTCCCTGCCCGCTTTCCGCGTGCCCGGCCGGCCGGAGACAGGCTCTAGCGCAGGAGCCATTCGCGGGTCAGTTCCATCACCTCGGCGCGGCTGCGGCCCTCGTGGTCGACGGCGACGAGGTGGTGGCCGATCCGGAGCGAGAAGCTGATCAGGCTGCGGACCTCGACGTCGTCCGGGTCGGGGCAGAACGACGCGTAGAGCGAACGCAGGTAGGCCATCCGGCGGTTGTCCACGCGGCGCAGGCGTTCGGCGACCGCTTCGTCGCGCCGTGCCCAGTCGCGGATCGCCAGGTCGACGGTGGTGCCGGTCACGGGCCCGTCGCCGCTGGTGGCGGCGATCGCGAAGAGCCGCCCGAGCCGGGTCCGGGCGTCGCCGCCCTCGTCCTCGACCTGGGCGATCACACCCTCGGTGACCTCCCGCTCCCAGGTGTCGAGCATCTCGTCGAGCAGCGCGCCCCGGTTGCGGAAGTACCCGTAGAAACCGCCCTTGGTGACGCCGAGCGCCTGGGCGAGCGGTTCGACGCGCACCGCCTCCGGGCCGCCGGCCGCGAGCGCCCGCAGCCCCTCCTCGATCCACCGGGCGCGCGGCGTCCGCGTCACGCCCATGCCGGGCTCCTCGCCGCGTCTCGTTCCACTGTGTCGCTCCTCACGCTCACACCCTTGTGCATACGCCACCGTACACACGGGTCTAGCCTGGCTCTATACGGCACCGTACAGACAGGGGCACGCAGATGAGACTCCCCCGCACGGCACACACCTCCCGCCCGTGGCGGATCCACGAGATCGCCCCCGACTTCCGCCTGGAGGACGTGTGGGCCCTGCCGACCCCCGGCGGCCCCGACGACCTCGCCCGCCTGGTCGACCAGTTCGCCAACGGCACCGGCGCCCCGATGTCCGCCTCCCCCGTCGTCCGCCTCCTCTTCGCGGCCCGCTGGAAGCTCGGCGCCCTGCTCGGCTGGGACAAGCCCGACGCCGGCCTCGGCACTCGCGTCCCCACCCTCCGCGACCGCCTCCCCGCCGATCTCCGGGACGCCCCGCGCGGCCCCGACACCCGCTCCGCGCCGTTCCGCTCCGTCTACCTGCTCCACGACGAGTGGACCGCCGAGACGGCCAACCGCACCGTCCACGGCATCCTCCACCTCGGCTGGGTCGAGACCGCTCCCGGCAGCGGCGCGTACCGCGCCCAGATGGCCGTCCTGGTCAAGCCCAACGGGCTCCTCGGCCACCTCTACATGGCCGCCATCAAGCCCTTCCGGTACCTCGGCGTCTACCCGGCCCTCCTGCGCTCCATCGGCCGGCGCTGGCAGGCCGGCTCACCCGCCTCGCACTGACCGCACGGGGACGGGCACAGCCCCGGGCACGAGCGCGGGCGCAGGCACAAGCGCGGACACGGGCACGGGCACGAGCACGGACGGCGGCGGCGGGGTCAGTCGGCCGGCTCCACCCAGCCGCCGGTGCTGCGGTGCCGGCCCAGACCGACCGACTCGAACTCGTCCGCCCGGCCCTCCTCGGCGCGGGCGCCGATCCGCCGCAGGGCGCGGGAGATCGGGGTGCCCTCGGCCGGGGCTGGCTCGAACTCGCCGATGGTGAGCGGGCCGAGGGTGACCGCGCCGTCCACCCAGACGGCCGCGCGCTGGGTGCCGCCGCCACCGAAGTACCGCGCCTCGACGCGGGCGATCGGACCGGCCTTCGACCAGGCGGCGAGCCGGAGTTCGAAGCCGTCCGCGGGCCGGCCGGGCCCGGCCCCGCCGCCGGGCCTGCGCAGGACGCCGTCTCCCTGGAGCGCGGTGAGGACGGCGGAGGTGACCGGGATCAGGGCCAGCCCCTGCGCCAACGGCACCACCCGGGCCGCCGGAACCTCCGCCGCCGCCACCGTCAGCAGCTCCCGTGTTCCTATCAGCGCCTGGAGTTCGTAGGACATGCCGGACATGGTGTCCCACCGCACCGACAGACGACCCGGAATTTATGATTCCGTGCCCGGTCGGAGACCGTAGAGCAGGGTAAAGACGGTCACATCCAGCGCATCCTCGGCCGCACTCGGCCCTTCTTCGTTCAGTTCGTCGAAGATTTCGGCCAGTTGGGATCGCAGCCGGTCCAGCCGGTCCGGGCTGAGCCGCAGCGCGAAGTCCGCGAACAGTCCGGACGGCGGGCCCGAACCACCGGGCGGCCGGCCGAAGTCCAGCCGGCCCTCGGCGATCCTGGCGCGGAAGTCGGACCGCACCCGGTCCATCGCGGCCACGACGGCCTCGTACGCCTCGGAGCGGGCCGGGGAGTCGGCGGTGAACATCTCCGGGGCCAGCCGGATCGCCCCCTGGGCGACCCGGTAGCGGCTCTCCACGATGCCCGAGACCAGCCGGGTGCCGGCCACCAGGACCAGCCCGGCCTTCTCCAACTGCTTGATGTGCCGGTAGAGCTTGGTCTGCGGCTCGTCGAGCGTGGCGGCGAGCTCCTTGGCCGTCAGCGGACGGTCCTCGGAGGACTGCAGCGCGCCGAGGATGGCCAGGCGCAGCGGGTCGGCCAGGGCCTTGAGCACCGCGACGTCGGACACCTGGCGTTCCTTGACCCAGGTGACGGGCTGCTGCTCGCCGCTGTCGGCGGCCTCCGGTGTGTGCTCGACCACGGGGCCAGCCTTCCAGATCGGCCGCTCCGTTCGCAATCACGCCCCGGTGAGCGCTCACCACCGAGCCATCAATCACCCTTGCGAAACCAATGACGCCTACGACATCATTCATGCAGACGTGAATGGTTGCGGCGATCGCGAACGATGGGGGCGGGACATGACGGACCAACCGACGACGACAGCGGCGATGGAGCACCCCGGACCGGCCGACGCCCCGCCGTCCGCGCCCCCGCCGCCCGCGCCTTCCCCCTCCGCACCTTCGTCGCCCGCACCGCCGCCGCTCGTACCGCTGCGGCGCAACCTGCGGTTCCAGGCCCTCTGGGCCGGCCAGGCCTCCGCGACCCTCGGCATGGTGATCGGCGACACTGCCTTCCCCCTGCTGGTCCTCGCGCTCACCGGCTCCTCCACCTCCGCCGGAGCCTTCGGCGCCGTGCAGATGGCCGCCACCCTGCTGCTGGGCGTCCACGGCGGCGTGGTGGCCGACCGGGCGAACCGCCGGCGGGTGCTGATCGCCACCGACAGCGCCCGGCTGCTCGCCCTCGCCAGCGTCCCGGTGGCCCTGGCGTTCGGCCCGCCGAACCTGGTCCACCTGCTGCTGGTCGCCGCCGTGATCGGCGCGACGATCGCCTACAGCGGCCCGGTCCGGCTGCTCGCGCTGCGCTCGGTGGTCCCGCCGGAGCAGCTCTCCCAGGCCCTGGCCCAGGACGAGGCCCGGATGAGCGGCGCCTCGCTGGCGGGACCGCCACTGGCCGGGTTCCTGTTCGGGCTCGGCCACGCGGTCCCCTTCCTCGGCGCCGCGCTCGCCTCCCTGCTCGCGGTGACCGCCGCCGTCGCGGTGCGCTTCCCCAGCCCGCACGAGTCCGGGGACGCCGACCGGTCCACCGGGAACAGCGCCCTGGCGGGCTTCCGCGTCCTCGCCGCCTCCCCGCTGCTGCGGACCGCCCTGGCCGTCCTGCTGGTGATCAATCTCGCCGGGGCCTCCCTGCTGCTGCCCGTCATGGTGCTGCTGCGGGAGCACGGCACCAGTGGCACCGGGATCGGCCTGGCCCTGGCCGGCGAGGCGGTCGGGGCGCTGGCCGGCACCGCCCTGGTCGCCCGGCTGCACCGGCTGGCGGGCCCCGGCGTGCTGCTGCTGGCGGTGGCCTGGAGCGCCGTACCGGTCCCGCTGGCGCCGCTGCTGCCCGGCGGGGCGCCGACCGTCTTCGCCGCGCTGTTCGTGTTCGGCGCGGGCGTGCCGACCCTGCGGGTGATGCTCGACCTGCTGGTCTTCCGTCAGGTGCCGGACGCGCTGCGCGGCCGGGTGATCGCGGCGACCATGACGCTGCTCACCGCCGGCATGCCCGCCGGGAGCTTCGTCACCGGCCTGCTGCTGGACCGGTCCTCACCCGCCACCGCGCTGGTCGGGATCAGCGCCCTGCTCGCCGCCGCCCTGCTGGCCGCGACCGCGAGTCGCACGCTGCGGCGCGCCGTGTGGCCCGCTGCCGAGTCCGCCGCATCCGCTGAATCCAGCAAGTCCACCGATTCGGCCGAGTCGGCCGACCGGCAGGACTGACGCCCCGGGTCGGCCGCCGCTCACCCGCACGGCCGTCCGCCGCATGCGGCGGGCCCGGCAACCGGGTGAACTGGCCGGGTAACGCCCGCCCCCGAGGGCTTCCCGGGGCGGGCCGCGGACCCGCCGCGCCGGACCCCGCGCCGCCCGCGCGACCAGCGCGACCAGCGCGCGGCCCACGCGGCCCACGCGGCTCACGCGGCCCACGTCCTGAGTCGCTGCGGCGCCGTACCGGAGGAGGACCGGAGGAGGAGGACCGGATGCGTTCCACGGACACGCCCCCGCCGGGCCCGCGCCCACGCCCGCCTCGCCCGGTGCCGGAGCGCCCACCGCACCGCCGTCCGGATCGCGCCGGTTCCTCCCCGAGAGCTTCGCCAACTCGACGAGGAAGTGATGGAGTTGACGTGATGGAGTCCCAGCAGCGCCCGTCCGGCCCCCGAGGAGGAACCGCCGTGCCCCGCCCCTTCACCGTCGAGGACCACACCGCCCGGATGTCCCGCGCCACCGCCGAGGCGACCGCCGCCGGTCTGGCCGGCCTGGTCGTCGCGCCCGGTCCCGACCTGGCCTACCTGTGCGGCTACTCGCCCACCGCGATCACCGAGCGGCTGACCGCCCTCGTCCTCACCGCCGGAAGCGAACCCGCTCTGGTGGTGCCCAAGTTGGAGCGCCCGGATGCCGAGAAGGCGGTCGGTGCCCCGGCCGTCGGGCTGCTCGACTGGTCCGACGGCGAGGACCCGTTCGCCACCGTCGGCCCGCTGCTCGACCCGGCCGGACGGTACGGCGTCTCCGACAACACCTGGGCGCTGCACCTGCTCGGCTTCCAGGCCGCGCTGCCCGGCGTCTCCTTCGTCTCGCTCACCGACTGCCTGCCGATGCTGCGCGCCGTCAAGGACACCGAGGAGCTGGACCGCCTGGCCGCCGCGGGCGGCGCGGCGGACGCCGCCTACCGGGGCATCCTGGAGGTCGAGTTCGCCGGCCGCCGGGAGACCGACGTGGCCGCCGACCTCGGCGCGCTGCTCATCCAGTACGGGCACAGCCAGGTCGACTTCACCGTGGTCGGCTCGGGGCCGAACGGCGCCAACCCGCACCACGAGGCCGGTGACCGGGTCATCCGTACGGGTGACACCGTGGTGCTGGACTTCGGTGGCCTCAAGGACGGCTACGGTTCCGACACCACCCGGACGGTGCATGTCGGCGCGGACGTCCCGGACGAGGTGCGCAAGGTGCACGAGCTGGTCCGACTGGCCCAGCAGACCGCCTTCGAGGCGGTGCGCCCCGGGGTAGCCTGCCAGGAGATCGACCGGATCGCCCGTCGGGTGATCACCGAGGGCGGGTACGGCGAGTACTTCATCCACCGCACCGGCCACGGCATCGGCACCACCACGCACGAACCTCCGTACCTGGTCGAGGGCGAGGAACGGCCGCTGGTGCCGGGCATGTGCTTCTCGATCGAGCCGGGGATCTACCTGCCCGGCCGGTTCGGGGTGCGGATCGAGGACATCGTGACCGTCACCCCGGCCGGCGGCCGACGCTTCAACAACACCCCGCACGAGCTGGGCATCGTGTCCTGACCCGCGCCTGACCGTGCGTCGAACCACCTGTCGAACCACCAGTCGAATTCACCTGTCGAACCGGGTGTCGACCGGATCGGACGTTCTTACGATCCAGTCATATTTCACCCAGAGTCCTCCAAGTTTGGGTTGCTAGTTTCGGTGCGCATGACCAAGACCCTCCCCCCGGCCCCGCACGACGCGCGGGCCGGGCAGCCACGCCCGGTGCCTCCGCCCCGCCCACGCGTGACGGGCTGGTCGAGACTCCGGTGGCTGGCCTGGCCGCTCTACCTGACGTGCCTCCTCTGGTTCCTGCGCACCGAGGGCATCCCCGCGGCCAACGACGTGCTGTTCCTCTGGCTCATCGCCGCCCTGCTGACCGCCGCCGTGCACAGCGGGCACGGCCCCCGCGGCTTCCTCCTGGTCCTGCGCGACTGGGTCCCGGTGATGGCCGTGGTGTGGGCGTACTCACTGCTGCGCGGCTACGGCGCCCACACCCCGTGGGCCCCGCACTGGCTGCCGCAGCTGCGGTTCGACGAGGTGCTCGGCTTCGGCGAGACCTGGACCGTCCGGCTCCAGCACGCGCTCTACACCGCCGGCTCACCGCACTGGTACGACTACGCCGCGGTGACCGTCTACCTCTCGCACTTCTTCGTGGTCTTCCTGCTGCTCGCGGTGCTCTGGCGGCGCGCGCACCACCGCTTCCGGCAGCTGCTCGCCGCCTACCTGACGCTCACCTTCGCCGGCTTCGCCACCTACCTCCTCTACCCGGCCGACCCGCCGTGGCTGGTCTCCCAGGAGGGCAACCTGCCGCACCTGTCCCGGGTGGTCTGGGAAGTGATCTCGGTGAGCGGGCTGCCGCAGGCCGACTCCCTGCTGGAGAACGGAAGTCAGTTCGCCAACGACGTCGCCGCGATGCCCTCGCTGCACTCCGCCTACCCGGCGATGCTGCTGTTCTTCTTCTGGCCCACCGCCAAGCGCTGGCTGCGGGCCGTGCTGGTCGCCTATCCGCTCGCGATGACCTTCACCCTGGTCTACGGCGCGGAGCACTTCATCATCGACGTCTTCGTCGGCTGGGCCTACGCGGCCGTGGTGGTGTTCGGCCTGCGCCGGCTGCGCAACCGCCGGGCGGCCGCCGCGACTTCGGGGCCGGCCCCGGCCCCGGGCCCGGCGCAGGACACGGCCGAGCGCGCGGCCGGGCTCACCGCCGAGGACGCGGCCGAGGAGATCGCCAGGGACGCCGCCGAGCGCGCGGCGAAGGAGGCGAAGGACACGGCGAAGGACGCGGCCAAGGGCACGGCAGACTTGGCCGGGTGAATCCGAGCGCACCGATGAAGCCCACCGCCGAGCAGCTGCTGGCCGCCAAGGACACCACCATCCCGGACGTCTCCGGTCCCGGGCTGCGGGTGCTGTTCTGCGGCATCAACCCGGGCCTGTGGTCCGGCGCGACCGGCCACCACTTCGCCCGCCCGGGCAACCGCTTCTGGCCGGCCCTGCACCGCTCCGGGTTCACCGGGCGCCAGTACCGCCCGGACGAGCAGCGGGAGTTGCTCGCACTCGGCCTGGGCATCACCAACGTCGCCCCGCGCACCACCGCCAAGGCGGACGAGCTGACCGCCGAGGAGCTGCGCGAGGGCGGCGCCGCGCTGCGGGCACGGGTGCTGCGGCTGCGCCCGCGCGTCCTGGCCGTGCTCGGCATCGGCGCCTACCGGACGGCCTTCGGGCAGCGCCGGGCCGTGCCGGGGCGGCAACCGGAGGGCATCGGCGGCACCGAGGTGTGGGTGCTGCCGAACCCCAGCGGCCTCAACGCCCACTACACCCTGGACGGGCTGGCCGAGGAGTTCCGCAAGCTCCGGGAGGCCGTCGAGGACCGGTCCGTCGAGGCCTGAGCCCTTACGGGGCTTGGGTCTACGGGGCTTGGGTCTACGGGGCTTGGGCCGTCGCGGACCGGCCGGCCGGGGGCCGGGCCGCCGACAGCCCGGCCGGCAGCGGCAGTTCGCGCAGCTCGCGGATCAGTGCCCGGACGGCGGCCGTCCCGGCCAGCTCTGGCGTGGTGACGTACCCGACCGAGCGGCTGGGCGGCCGCGGCCCGAGGTCGGTGACGGCGAGGCCGGCCGGGGCGCCGAGCAGGGCGGTCCGGGGCATGATCGCCATGCCGAGGCCCTGGGCGACCAGCGAGAGGGCCACCGTGTCGTCCTCCACGTCCACGGTCGCGGGCGGGATCCAGTCCTGCCGCTGCCACCAGTCCCGGGTGTACGAGCCGCAGTTCTCGTCCCAGTCGACCAGCGGGAGTTCGCGCGGCGCCGGGTGGCCGTGCGGGTGCGCGAGCGCGTACGACTCCTCGTAGAGCCGCACCGCGACCAGGCCCGGGGCGGGTGGCGGGCCGCCCGCGTCGAGCGTCGCCAGCCCGAGGTCGGCGCGACCGTCGGCGACCTCCCCGGCGGTGCCGCGGCCGAGCTCCCGGACGATCCGGACGTGGGTGCCGAGCCCGGGGTGGCGCTCGGCCAGCCGGGCCAGGACGGGCGGCAGCAGGTGGGCGGCGGCACTGCGGAAGGCGGCGATCCGCAGGGTTCCGGTCAGCGGCCCGTCCGCTCCCGCGCCGCGCACCTCGGGGCCCATCGAGTCCAGCAGCCGCAGGATCCGGCGGGCGTACGCCACTGCTCGCGCGCCGCCCTCGGTGGGGCGCGCGCCGTGGCGCCCGCGGTCGAAGAGCACCGCGCCGAGCTTCCGCTCGCAGGCGCGGACGGCGTGCGAGACGGCGGACTGGGTACTGCCCAGGCGTGCGGCGGCGGCCGTGAAGCTCCGCTCCTCCTCGACGGCGACCAGGGTCCGCAGCTCGTGCGGGGCGAGATCGGTCATGCGGCCGAACCTATCCCGCGATCCATCGATCCTGCTCATGGATGCCGCCGTTCCATCGACCGGCGCCCCTGCCCGGCGGCTCCCGCGCTTCCTACGGTGATCACGTCCGCCCGTCCCCACCCGCCCGGAGCCCCGATGTCCCGCCCCACCACCCGCGCCGTCCACCTGGTCTCCCGCCCCGACGGGGCGCCGACCGCCGCGAACTTCGCCTTCGTCGAGGAGACCGTCCCGGCCCTCGCGGCGGGCGAGGCCCTGGTCGAGAACCTCTACCAGTCCGTCGACCCGTACATGCGCGAGGAAATGGAGGAGGGCGGCTGGGAGCTGCACGCCCCGCTGGAGGGCCGCGCCCTCGGCCGGGTGGTGGAGTCCCGGGCCGACGCCCTGCCGGTCGGGGCACTGGTCCAGCACCGCCAGGCCTGGCGCGCCCACGCGGTGGTCACCGCCGAGCGGGCGAGCCTGCTGCCCGATCTCGCCGGTGTCCCACTCAGCTCCCACCTGTCGGTGCTCGGCGGCACCGGCCTGTCCGCCTGGGTCGCGCTGACCAGGATCGCCCGGCTCCAGCCCGGCGAGACGCTCTTCGTCTCGGCGGCCGCCGGCGGCGTCGGCACCGCCGCCGGACAGCTCGCCCGGCTGCTCGGCGCCGGACGGATCGTCGGCAGCACCGGCTCCGCCGCCAAGGCCGCCCGCCTCACCGAGCGGCTCGGCTTCGACGCCGCCTTCGACTACCACGACGGCCCGATCGCGGACCGCCTGCGCGAGGCCGCCCCCGAGGGGCTGCACGCCTACCTGGACAACGTCGGCGGCGACCACCTGGAGGCCGCCATCGGCGCCCTGCGCGAGCGCGGCCGGATCGCCTGGTGCGGCGCGGTCGCCCAGTACAACCGGCTCGGGAACCCGCCGGCCGCCCCGCGCAACCTGTTCGACGTGGTCGGGAAGAGCCTGCGGCTGGAGGGCTTCCTGGTCCGCGACCACCTCGACGCCCGGCCGGAGCTGTACGACTTCCTGGTCCCGCACCTGCGCTCGGGCGCCGTCGTCCCGGACGAGACCGTCGTGGACGGCTTCGACCGGGTGGTGGACGCCTTCCTCGGCATGCTGCGCGGCGCCAACACCGGCAAGATGCTGGTCCGGATCGCCCACTGACCCGGCGCCGACCGGCCCGGCCCCCGACCGGCCCGCCACGCCCCGCCGGGCGGCCGTCGCCCGGGCGGGACACGGTCCGGCAGCCCCGCCCGGGAAGGAGTCACTCCGGCAGGACGGCCAGGTCGAGCGCGGCCAGCCGGGCCGGGTCGGCCACCACCTCGTAGCCGGCCACCCGGCCGTCCGCGACCGCCACCCGCAGCACCAGCCGCAGCCGCCCGTCCGGGGCGATCAGGATGCCGGGCGCCCCGTCCACCAGGGCCACCGCGCCGTAGCGGGCCCGGCGGCCGAAGACCGTGGTCTCCCGGGCGACGGCCCGCGCGCCCCGGGCCACCGGGTCGCGGCCGGGCCCCAGCGCCGCCGGATCGGCCCGGCGCACCACGTCGGGAGCCAGCACGGCCAGCAGGTCGGCCAGGTCCCCGCCCCGGGCGGCGGCCAGGAAGGCCTCCACCACCCGCCGGTGCCCGGCCAGCGGCTCCGGGGGCAGCGCGGCCGTCCCGCGGACCCGTTGCCGGGCCCGGCTGGCCAGCTTCTTGGCGGCCACCGGGGTCCGTCCGAGGATCGGCCCGATCCGGTCGAAGGGCACCGCGAAGCCGTCGTGCAGCACGAAGGCGACCCGCTCGGCCGGGCCCAGCCGGTCCAGCACCACGAGCAGCGCCCGGCCCACCGACTCGACCAGCAGCGCCTCCCGCTCCGGCTCCGGGCCGCCGCCCGAGCCCTCCGGCAGCGCCTCGTCGGTCGGCTCCTCGCGGCGCGCGGCACGGGCCCGCAGCAGGTCCAGGCAGATCCGGGAGACCACCGTGGTCAGCCAGCCGCGCAGGTTGCCGATCTCCGCCGGGTCGGTGCGGACCAGCCGCAGCCAGGCCTCCTGCACGGCGTCCTCGGCCTCGCCGGTCGAGCCGAGCATCCGCTGGGCGATCGCCCGCAGCCGGCCGCGCTCGGCCTCGAAGCGCTCGGCGTTGACGCGCTCGGAGTTCACGCGCTCGGCCTCCGGGCGTCCCGCCCCCGAGGCCGCTCCCCCGCTCCGCTCCCGCCCGTCCGCCGCCCCCGGCATCGCGTTCCGGTCCATCGGTCACCTTTCCTCGGCGCGGCTCGTCACCGCTATGACGATCCGTCCCCCTCCGAGGTGACCAGGAGACCGCCATGACCTCCACCACGCTGCTCCACCTGGATTCGAGCATCAGCCCGTCCGGTTCGGTGAGCCACGCCCTGACCGCCCGCTTCGCCGACGCCTGGCGCGCCCGCCACGGCGCCCGCGTCCAGCACCGGCACCGCGACCTCGCCGCCGACCCGGTGCCCCCGGTGCGCGCCGCCTACGACGCCCTCGGCCGCCGCACCGAGCGCAAGGGGGTGCTCCCGCTGGACGACATCGGCCGCCTCGCCGAGGGGCCGGACGAGGCGCGGGAGTGGGCGCTCAGCCGTCCGCTGATCGAGGAGCTGCGGGCCGCCGGCGTCCTGCTGGTCGGCAGCCCGATGTACAACTACACCGTCTCGGCCGGCCTCAAGTCGTGGATGGACCGGGTCGCCTTCCCCGGCGTCCACCACGATCCGGAGACCGGCGAGCCGCTGCTGCGCGACACCCGCGTGGTGGTCGTCGCGGTCCGCGGCGGCGGCTACGGGCCGGGCACGCCGCGTGCCCACTGCGACTTCCAGGTCCCGTACCTGCGGGCGTACTTCGACCGGATCGGGGTCGCGGCGGGGCACCTGCACGTGGTCACCGCCGAGCTCACCCGGGCCGCGGACATCCCGGCGCTGAACGCCTTCCAGCCGCTCGCCGCCGAATCCCTGGCGGCGGCCGAGGCCGCCGTCGACGAGCTGGCCGCGACGCTCTAGGGTCCCGCGGCCGCGGCGGGGTGACGCTCCGGAGCCCCGCCGGCTACAGCGGGGTGACGGCCTTGAGCACCACCAGCAGGGCCACGGCGGCGTTGAGCGCGCACAGCGCCGACGCCGCCGTACCGATCGCCGCGACCATCGCCGCCAGGCCGGCCGGGGTCTTCGCCGGCGGCCAGTTGCGGGAGGTCGGCACCGGGCCGAGCAGCGCGGCGACCCGGCGCGGCACCGGGCCGGCCGCCGCGGCCGGGGCGGCGAAGGCCGCGAAGCCGGGGGCCGGGGCGGCGTGCGAGACCAGGGCCGCCCGGGCCACCGCCCGCGCGGTGATCCGGCGGTCCCCCACGGCCTGCGCCGAGTCCTCGTCCGCCCACCGCTCCGCGCTGTACGCCACCGCGTCCTGCAGCGGCCGCAGGAACGGGTTGACGCAGGCGGCGAGCTGGGTGGTCAGCAGGTACCGGTGGTGGCGGTGGCGCAGGTGCGCCCGCTCGTGGGCGAGCAGCGCCTCGCGCTCGTCGGCGGCCAGGCCGGCCAGCATCCCGGTGGAGACCACGACCCGGCCGGGCGAGCCGGGCAGCGCGTAGGCGTACGGGCTCCGGTCCGGCAGCACCGCGAGGTCGCCGGCCGGTCCCGGCCCGACGGGCAGCCCGCTCAGCGCCCGGCGGGCCCGGGCCCGCACCCGCAGGTGCCGCACGACCGTCCGGGCGCAGGCGAGGACCACCAGGGCCAGCAGCCACATCGCGGCCGTGCCGACCGTCTCGTGGTAGGGCAGCGCGGCCCGCACCTCCGGGTCGGACCAGCTGTCCGGCAGCGGGTTGCCGGGGATCTGCGCGGTGCCCACCACGCCGATCAGCCCGAGGCAGAGCGCGCTGCACACCGCCATCACCGCGCTGATCACGGTCATCAGCCGGGCCGCGCCGCGCGGGTGCAGGTGCTGTTCGGTCAGGCGCGCGATCGGGACCGCGGTGAGCGGCAGGACGAGCGGGAGGAAGACGAAGAGGCCCACGGGTCAGCTCTCACGGTCGGGCGCTGCCGGATCGGCGGACGCGGCGTCCAGCAGCGCCCGGAGCAGTTCCTCGTCGTGCGGCAGCAGCGCGCTGACGAAGCTGGCCAGGACGGCGTCCCGGTCCGCCTCCCCGTCGAGCATCCGGCGCATCCGCAGCGCGGCCAGCCCGGCGGCGTCCGAGGAGGCCTGCCACAGGTAGGAACGGCCGGAGCGGGTCCTGGTCACGGCGCTCTTGGCGTGCAGCCGGGACAGGATGGTCATGACCGTGGTGTAGGCGAGGTCGCCCTCCAGGCGTTCCTGGACCCATCCCGCGGCGGCCGGGCCGGGCGCCTGCTGGAGCACCGCGAGCACCTGCGCCTCCAGCTCGCCCTGGCCGCGGCGCCGGGCCGGCGCGTCCGCGGCCGCCGGGGCGTGCCTCTCGTCTGCCATGACGGCCCACTCCCTCCGGATGCCTCGCCCGGACCGACGGGCACGGGTTCATCCTAACGAGCGAGGGGCCGCGCCGAACCGGTCGGATCGGGGGTTCGGGAACGCACGGCGCAGCCCTGCGGCGCCCGCGGGTCAGGTCCTGGCCCGCTGGGTCACCGCGATGCAGACCAGCACCACCACCGCGGTGACGGGCGCCGCGGCCGGCAGCCGCTCGCCGAGCAGCAGCACCGACCAGACCAGTGTCAGCAGCGGCTGCGCGAGCTGGAGCTGGCTGGCCCTCGGCACCCCGATCGCGGCCATCCCCCGGTACCAGAGCACGAATCCGCCGAGCTGCGAGACCGCCGCCGTGTAGGCCAGCCCGGCCAGGGCCTGCGCCCCGAGCCGCACCGGCTCGGCGCCCAGCCCGAGCGCCGCGGTCAGCAGCGTCGCGGGCAGGGCGGCCACCACCGCCCAGGCGATCACCTGGGCGCCCGGCAGGTCCCGGGAGAGCCGCCCGCCCTCGGCGTACCCGGCGGCGCAGAGCAGTACCGCCGCGAACAGGTAGAGGTCGGCGACGGTCGGCCGGCCGTGGCTCTGCACCAGGGTGAAGGCGAGGACTGCGGCGGCCCCGGCGAGCGCCGCCGCCCAGAACGCCCCGGACGGCCGGCGGCCGGTGCGCAGCGCCGCGACCGTCGCCGTGGCCAGCGGCAGCACGCCGATGACCACCGCCGAGTGGGCGGTCGAGGAGGTGCGCAGGGCGAGCGTGGTCAGCAGCGGGAAGCCGAGGACGCAGCCGCCGGAGACCACCAGCAGTCCGGGCCAGTGCCGCCGCTGCGGCAGCGGGGCGCGGACGGCCGCCAGGTGGAGGACGGCCAGCAGGCCGGCGAGGGCGCCGCGCAGGCCGGTCGCGGACCACGGGCCGAAGCCGGTCAGGGACCACGCGGTGGCCGGGAAGGAGAGCGAGAAGGAGGCCACGGCGAGGGCCGCGAGGGCGGTGCCGGAAGCGGGGGCCTGGCGAGGTGCTACCGCCCGAAGCCGGGTAGCGCTATCTTGTGCCGTCATGAACGAGCGTAGCAGTGTGACCGAACTCGCCGACATCCTGCGGCGGGAGGTCGAGCGCTACCCGGAGGGACGGAAGCTGCCCTCCAGCCGGGCGCTGGTGGACCGTCACCAGGTCAGCCCGGTGACGGTCTCCCGGGCCATCGCGGTGCTGGTGGCCGAGGGGCTGGTGGTCTCCCGGCCCGGCGCCGGGGTGTTCCGGGCGGCGGCCTTCGCCGCGGCCCCGGCCGTCCCCGCCGCGCCGTCCGACCGCACCGGCGACCTCTCCTGGCAGCAGATCGCGCTCAGCGCCGACTCCGGCCCGCGCGACCTGCTCGCCGCCCCCGTGTTCGCCACCCTCCGGGTGCCCCCGCCCGACGTCGTCGACCTCAACAGCGGCTACCCGCACGCCTCGCTGCTGCCCGAGCGGCTGCTCGCCGCCGCGCTCGCCCGGGCCGGCCGGCGACCGGGCGCCTGGGACCGCCCGCCCACCGACGGCCTCACCGAACTGCGCGGCTGGTTCGCCCGGGACATCGGCGGCCACGGCGGGCCGATCGGCGTCGGGGACGTCCTGATCACCTCCGGCGGGCAGAGCGGGCTGACCGTCGCCATGCGGGCGCTCGCCGCGCCCGGCTCGCCGGTGCTGGTGGAGTCGCCGACGTACGCGGGCATCCTGGCGGTCGTCCGGGCGGCCGGGCTGCGGCCCGTCCCGGTCCCGGTCGACGCCGACGGCCTGCGCACCGACCTGCTGGCGGACGCCTTCGCGGCCACCCGGGCACGGGTCCTCGTCTGCCAGCCGCTGTTCCAGAACCCCACCGGGGCGGTGCTGTCGCCCGAACGGCGGGAGGAGGTGCTGCGGATCGCCCGGGCCGCCGGGGCCTTCGTGGTCGAGGACGACTTCGCCCGGCTGCTGGTCCACGCGGACGCCCCCGCGCTGCCGCGCCCGCTCGCCGCCGACGACCGGGACGGGGTCGTGGTGCACCTGCGCTCGCTGACCAAGGCGGCCTCCCCCAACCTGCGGGTCGGCGCCCTCACCGCGCGCGGACCGGCGCTGGCCCGACTGCGGGCCACCCAGGTGGTGGACAGCTTCTTCGTGCCCCGGCCGCTCCAGGAGGCCACCCTGGAACTGGTCGCCGACCCCGCCTGGGCCCGTCACCTGCGCACGCTCGGCGCCGAACTGCGCGACCGCCGCACCGCCGCCGTCGCCGCCCTGCACCGCGAGCTGCCCGGCGTCCTCGGCACCCACCGCCCCGGGGGCTACCACCTGTGGCTGCGCTTCCCGGACGGCGTCGACGACACCGCCCTCGCCGCGGCCGCGCTGCGCGCCGGCGTCCAGGTCTCCCCCGGCCGCCCCTACCACCCCGCCGAACCCCCGGCCCCCCACCTGCGCCTCAGCTACGCCGCGGCCGAGAGCCCCGCCCAGGTCGCCGAGGGCGTCCACCGCCTGCGGCTCGCGTACGAGGAGGAGACGGGCTGACGCCGGACGGCGGTGCGCTACCGCCCGTGGCCCGCCATCCGCTCCAGGCGGGCGACCCGCTCGGCCATCGGCGGGTGGGTGGAGAAGAGCCTCGCGCCGGCCTCGCCGGGGCGGAAGGGGCTGGCGATCATCATGTGGCTCGCGGTCTGGAGCTGCGGCTCGGGCGGGAGCGGCAGCCGGCGGGTGCCGGCGTCCAGCTTCCGCAGGGCGCTCGCGAGGGCGAGCGGGTCGCCGGTGATCCGGGCGCCGTCGGCGTCGGCCTGGTACTCGCGGGAGCGGCTGACCGCCATCTGGATCAGTCCGGCCGCGAGCGGGCCGAGGATCATGATGGCGAGCATCCCGAACAGCCCCGGGCCGTCGTCGTCCTCGCTGCGCCCGAACGGGATCAGCCAGGCGAAGTTCACCAGGAACATCACCACCGAGGCGAGCGCCCCGGCCACCGAGGAGATCAGGATGTCCCGGTTGTAGACGTGGCTCAGCTCGTGCCCGAGCACGCCCCGCAGCTCGCGTTCGTCCAGGATCCGCAGGATGCCCTCGGTGCAGCAGACCGCCGCGTTGCGCGGGTTGCGGCCGGTGGCGAAGGCGTTGGGCGCGGGGGTCGGGGAGATGTAGAGGCGGGGCATCGGCTGGCGGGCGGCGGTGGAGAGCTCGCGGACGATCCGGTACAGCTGGGGCGCCTCGAACTCGCTGACCGGCCGGGCCCGCATGGCCCGCAGCGCGAGCTTGTCGCTGTTCCAGTACGCGTAGGCGTTGGTCCCGAGGGCGACCAGCAGGGCGATCACGAAGCCGGTGCGACCGAAGAGGCTTCCGATCACCAGGATCAGCGCCGAGAGGCCGCCGAGCAGGACGGCGGTCCTCAGTCCGTTGTGCCGGCTGTGCACGTCAGGCCCTCCAGTGGTGCGGTGGGGAAGCCCTTTCTGCCTCGTCCCTCGTGCCCGGTCAACGGGCGGGGCCGAGGGCCTTGTTCCCTTGTGACCCGACACGGTGACCGACGCGACACCGCAGCCCCGCACCACCGGCGCGGCCGCGACGGCCCCGGGCCGCACCACCGGCACCGCCGTGACACCCCCCGGACCGCACCCCCGGCGCACTCCGGCGCCCGCTCAGAACAGCGAGCCGCCCGCCACCTGGAGGACCAGCTGCGGCGCCACCGAGAGGACCACGGCGGCCGAGGCGGTGAGCCCCAGCGTCGCGGTGAGGCCCACCGGCAGACGGCGCCCGGCGGCGGCCTCCGCGAGGGGCTCCTCCCCCGCCGGGGCGAACAGCCGGGCCGTCCACAGCAGGTAGTAGTACAGGGCGATGACCACGTTGACGGCCATCAGCACGGCGAGCCAGCCCAGCCCGGCGTCGACCGCCGCGCGGAACACCACGACCTTGCCGAACAGGCCGATCACGCCCGGCGGCAGCCCGGCCAGGCAGAGCAGGAAGAAGGCGAGCGCCAGCGCCGTCCAGCGGTTGCGGGCGAACAGGCCGCGGAAGTCGTCCACGCTGGTCCCGGGCCGGCGGCCGACGGCGGCGACCACCCCGAAGGCGCCGAGGTTCACCACGCCGTAGATCAGCGCGTACGCGGCGGTGGCACCGAGCGGGTCGACGCCGGTCGGCGCGTAGCCGGCCGCGGCGAGCGGCACCAGCAGGTACCCGGCCTGGCCGACCGAGGACCAGGCGAGCAGCCGCACCGCGCTGTACCGGGTGTCGGGGCGCTGGCGCAGCGCGCCGACGTTGCCGGCGGTCATGGTGACGGCGGCCAGCACCGCGAGCACCAGGCCCCAGGTGTGGGCGTACGGGCGGAAGGCGACGGTGGTGGCCAGCGCCAGCCCGGACAGGCCGGCCGCCTTGCCGACCACCGAGAGGTAGCCGGCCACCGGCAGCGGCGCGCCGGTGTAGGTGTCGGGCACCCAGAAGTGGAACGGGACGGCGGCGACCTTGAAGGCGAAGCCGACCAGGGTCAGCACCGCGCCCGCCTCGGCCAGCGGCTTGAGCTGCCCGGGCGCGTGCTCCAGGCCCTGGGCGACGGCGCCGAGGTGCAGGCTGCCGCTCGCCGCGTAGACGAAGCCGACGCCGAGCAGCATCACGGCGGTCGCGGTCACCGAGGAGACGAAGAACTTGAAGGCGGCCTCGGCGCCCCGGCCGTCCCGGCGCAGCGCGACCAGGGCGAAGGCGGGCAGCGAGGCGACCTCCAGGGCGATCACCATGGTGGCGAGGTCGCGGGAGGCGGGCAGCAGCGCGGCGCCGGTGGCGCTGGAGAGCAGCAGGAACCAGTACTCGCCGCGCGGCAGCCGCTCGTCCTCCACCGTGTGCGCCGACAGCAGCGCCGCGATCAGCGCGCCGCCGAGGGCGAGCAGTTGGAACACCAGGGCGAAGTGGTCGGCGACGTACGAGCAGCCGCCGTTGTCGGACCCCCCTGCTACGTTCTGCACGCAGAAGGTCGCTCGGGGTGATCCGCCGGTGAGGGGGAGGAGTGCGATGAGGGCGAGGGCGAGTCCGGCCGCGGTGAGGCGGCCGAGCCACTTCTTGTGCCGCTCGGGCAGGAACAGGTCCGTGAGCAGCACGGCGAGGGCGGCCACGGCGGCGATCAGCGGCGGTGCGATCGCCACCCAGTCCACGGACTGGATCAGGCTGCCCGGGTTGGCTACGGCGAGGGAGGTCACAGTGTGCTGCCCCGTGGAGTGAGGTCCGAGTGCGGCGGTCTGGGCTGCGAGCACGGTCAGCCACCCCCGAGGAGGTGCTTGACGGCGGGATCGGAGAGGCCGAGCAGCAGCGCGGGCCAGAGGCCGGCGAGCAGCGTCAGCGCGGCCAGCGGCGTCCAGCTGACGGCCTCGTACGGGCGCAGGTCGGCGAGCTCGGCCACCGGTGCGGGCTGCTCGGGGTCCCCCATGCAGACGCGCTTGACCACGATCAGGAGGTACGCGGCGGTGAGGAGGGTGCCGAGGCCGGCCAGGACCATGTAGGTGACGAACGCGGGGCGCGACAGGCCGTCGGCCGGGTCGAACGCGCCGAACATGGCGAGCAGCTCGCCCCAGAAGCCGGCCAGGCCGGGCAGGCCGAGGCTGGCGACGGCGGCGAAGGCGAGCAGCACGCCCAGTCGCGGGGCCCGGCCGTACAGGGCGGCGCCGGTGGCCCCGGCGAGGGTGTCGAGGTCGGCCGTGCCGTAGCGGTCCTTGAGCGCGCCGACGACGAAGAACAGCAGGCCGGTGATCAGACCGTGGGCGATGTTGGCGAACAGCGCGCCGTTGACGCCCACCGGGGTGAGGGAGGCGATGCCGAGCAGCACGAAGCCCATGTGGCCGACGGAGGAGAACGCGATCAGGCGCTTGAGGTCGCCCTTGGCGCCGGGGCGGCAAAGTGCCAGGCAGGCCAGGGAGCCGTAGACGATGCCGACGGCCGCGAAGGCGCCCAGGTAGGGGGCCAGCGTGGTGGCGCCCTCCGGCACGACCGGGAGGAGGACGCGGACCAGACCGTAGGTGCCCATCTTCAGCAGCACGCCGGCGAGCAGCACCGAGCCCACCGTCGGGGCGGCGGTGTGGGCGTCCGGGAGCCAGCTGTGCAGCGGCCAGGCCGGGGCCTTGACCGCGAGCCCGACCAGGATCGCCAGCGCGGCGACCACCTGGGTGGTGTGGCTCAGGCCGCTGCCGTGCGCGGCGGCCAGGGCCTGCATGTCGAAGGTGCCGGCCTTGCTGCCGATCAGCAGGAAGCCGAGCAGCATCACGGCCGAGCCGAGCAGCGTGTAGAGGATGAACCGGTTGGCGGCCGGCACCTTCGCGCCGCTCCCCCAGCGGGCGATCAGGAAGTACATCGGGATCAGCACG
This sequence comes from Kitasatospora sp. NPDC057738, assembly GCF_042798815.1. Lineage (NCBI taxonomy): Bacteria > Bacillati > Actinomycetota > Actinomycetes > Kitasatosporales > Streptomycetaceae > Kitasatospora > Kitasatospora sp. NPDC057738. Next base: position 127,053 of record NZ_JBHVJT010000015.1, read on the forward strand.
ATCTCGAAGGCCAGGAAGAAGAGCAGGAGGTCCAGCACCGCGAAGGTGGCGAGCATGCCGACTTCGAGCAGGAGGAACAGCCCGACGAAGGCCTGGGCCGACGGGCGAGGCTCATCAGGGGCTCCGCCCCCGGCGTCCCCGCCCGGCAGCCGCTTCTCCGAGTAGAGCGCGCAGAGGAAGGTGAGCAGCGCGGTCAGCACGATCAGCGGCAGCGAGATGCCGTCCACCCCGAGGTGGAGGCGCACGTGCAGGGCCGGGATCCAGGACACGTCGGTGGTGGCCTGCATCCGGGCGGGCTCGTCCTGGTCGAAGCCGGCCGCGAGGGCGACGGTGAGCAGGAACACCGCGCCGGTGACGACGGTGTTCAGCCGCAGTGCCCGCCGGCCGGCCACGGCCCGGTCCGGCCCGAACACCGGCGCCAGGGTGAGTGCGGCGCCGAGCAGCGGCAGCACCAGGAGGGCGATGAGGACTGCGTTCATCGGGGGCTCCCAGCAGCGGTCGAGGGGACGGAGGTGGAGGACAGCAGCACCGGCTACACCGCCACCAGGACGGCCAGCAGGACGACGGCGGCCAGCAGGGCGCTGAGGTAGGTCTGCGCGTTCCCGGTCTGCGCGAGCCGGACGGCCCGGCCGAGCAGGTTGGCACCGATGCCGCTGCCCTGCACGTAGCCCTCGACGACCTCGCGGTCGAGGAATCGGACCAGCTTGGCGGCGGCGACCACCGGGCGGACGAACAGCGCCCGGTACAGCCGGTCGACGCCGAAGCCGTGCCGGGCCGGGCCGAACAGCGGGCCGAGCAGGGTGCGCCCGGGGTCGGCGACGATCACCTCGGTGGCCGGGGCCCCGCCCTGCCCGGGCACCCGGCCGGCCGGTGCCGGGCGGCCGGTGCCCAGCCGGGCGGCCGCCGAGCGCCAGGCGCCGTACGCGGCGAGCGCGCCGACCACGGCGAGCCCGGTGCCGGTGACGGCGGTGACGGCGGAGGGCCGCAGCGAGCCGCCGTCCAGGAGCGCGGGCAGCCAGTCCGAGCGCACGCCGGCGATGCCGAAGCCCATGGTCGGCACGGCCAGCACCCACAGCGGCCAGCGCATCACGGGCGGCTCGGCCGTGGCCGGGTCGGCCTCGTCGAGCTCGGGCGAGTACGGCGCGCCGGCCTCGTGGTCGGCCACGACGGTGCCCCGGTCGGCGGCGGGCAGCACCTTCGGTGCGGCCGCGGCGGCCCCGGCCGGGCTGTGGAACGCCACCAGGAACAGCCGGGCCGCGTACGCGGCGGTGAGCAGCGCGGTGAGTCCGGCGGAGATCAGCACGATCCACCCGGCCGCCTGCGGCACCGCCGAGGCCGGGCCGAGGCCGTTGGTCAGCGCCTCGCCGTTGGCGGCGTGCTCGGCGGCGGTGAGCACCGCCTCCTTGCTGAAGAAGCCGGAGAACGGCGGCAGCCCGATCAGGGCGACGAGCGCGATGCCCATCGTCCAGTAGGCGTCGGGGACGCGTTTGCGCAGCCCGGGGATGCGGGACATCGCGGAGATCGAGTTGGTGTGCGCGGCGTGGATCACCACACCGGCGGCCAGGAACAGCAGCGCCTTGAACGCGCCGTGGCTGACCAGGTGGAAGACCGAGGCCTCGCGGTCACCGGAGGCCAGCGCGCCGGCCATGTAGCCGAGCTGGCCGACGGTGGAGTAGGCGAGCACCCGTTTGAGGTCGTCCTGGGCGAGCGCGCAGAGCGCCGAGCCGATCATCGTCACGGCGGCCATCACCGCGAGCACGACCAGCGCCGCGCCCGACAGCAGGAAGACCGGCAGCAGCCGGGCGACCAGGTAGATGCCGGCCGCGACCATGGTGGCGGCGTGGATCAGCGCGGAGACCGGGGTCGGGCCGGCCATCGCGTCCGGGAGCCAAGTGTGCAGCGGGAACTGCGCGCTCTTGCCGGCCACGCCGGCGAGCAGCAGCAGGGCGGTCAGCGTCGGGTGCCCGAGCCGGCCCTCCGACGCGGCCGCCAGCACGTCCGGGATGCGGAAGCTGCCGGCGTCCGCGCCGAGCAGGAAGATCCCGAACAGGAACGGCACGTCACCGAGCTTGGTGACCAGGAAGGCCTTCAGCGAGGCCGAGCGGGCGTCCGCCGTCTCCCAGTGGTGGCCGATCAGGAAGTACGAGCACAGGCCCATGACCTCCCAGCCGACCAGCAGCACGATCAGGTCGCCCGAGTAGACCACCAGGAACATCGCCGCGGTGAACAGCGAGACCAGCGCCGCGTAGGACGGGTAGCGCGGGTCCTCCTTGAGGTACGCGGTCGAGTAGACCTGGACGCAGGTGGCGACCAGTCCGACCAGCACCGAGATCAGCGAGCTGAAGCCGTCCAGGTGGAGGGCGAGGGCGATGTCCGGGCCGCCGGTCGGGGTGAGCCGGGTGGCGGCGTCCAGGGTCTGGCCGGCGCCCAGCTGGAGGGCGACCACCAGGGCGAGCACCGCCGAGACGGCGACCGGGACGACGGCCAGCGGCCGGGCCAGCCCGGGCGCCTTCCGGCCGACGGCCAGGGTCGCGGCGGCGCCGAGCGCGGGCAGCGCCGGGACGAGTACGGGAAGGGCGAGGTTCATGCGGCGGCCCGGCCCTTCAGTGCCTCGGCTCCGGCCGGCGCCCCGGTGTCGACCGGTGTCCCGGCGTCGACCGGCGTCTCCTCGACGGCGAACGCCTCGGCCGGGTCGCCGAGCGCGGTGGCCCGGTCGATGTCCGCGGTGCCCCGGGCCCGGAACAGCAGCAGGACGATGGCGAGCCCCAGTCCGATCTCGGCGGCGGCGACGGTGATGGTGAACAGGGTGAGCGCCTGTCCGGCGTGCAGCGAGTCGCGCAGCCAGGCGTCGAAGGCGACCAGGTTGAGGTTGACGGCGTTGAGCATCAGCTCGACGGACATCAGCACCAGGACGGCGTTGCGCCGGGCGAGCACGCCGTACACGCCGACGCTGAACAGCAGCGCGGCGAGGACGGCGGGGTAGGCGAGGTGCATCAGCCCTCCTGCTCAGAGGTCGACTGCTCGGAGGTCGCCTGCTCGGAGGTCACCGGAGCCGGCTTCGGCGCGGTCGCGGCGACCGTCCCGTTGGACCCGACCGGCCGACCGGCGCGCAGCCGGCCCGCCCGCGGCGCCGGCACCCGCCGCTTGGAGCCGCGCGACAGCACGATCGCGCCGACCAGCGCCGCCAGCAGCAGCACGGACAGCGCCTCGAAGGGCAGCACCCAGTGCCGGAACAGGCTGGCCCCGGTGACGGCGGCCGAGCCGCCGCCCTGGCCGAGGTCGATCCAGGAGGTCCGGAAGGCGTCGACGACCAGCGTGACCAGGGTCCCGGCCGCGGCCAGCGCCACGACCAGGGCCACCCAGCGGTTCTTGGAGTCGGCGTCCGGCGAGCGCCCGATCGGCGCCTTGGTGAGCATCAGCCCGAACAGCACCAGGACGACCACCGAGCCGAGGTAGATCAGCACCTGCACCCAGGCGATGAACTCGGCCGTGAGCAGCAGGAACTCCACCGCCAGCCCGCCGAGCGCGACCACCAGCCAGAGCGCGGCGTGCACCAGCTGCCTGGTGGTCACCGAGACCACGGCCGAGCCGAGCACGGCGATGCCGACCAGCAGGAAGACGATCTCCTGGCCGGTCGGGGACAGGAACGAACGGGCGGCCGGCTCCAGGGAGCCGGTCGCCGCGAGAAGCGTGGTGGCACCGGTCACGCGTCGTCACCCTTCTCGTCGGTGGCCGATTGCGCGGCCGCCGCGGCGGCCGCGGCCAGCTTGTCCGCCGCCTTGCGCGCGGTGGCGATCTCCTTGGGCTCCTCGGCCGCCGGGTCCAGCGCCGGCGGCGCGGGGACGGTCCACATCCACTCGCGGAGCTTGTCCCGCTCGTGGGTCAGCTCGTGGATGTCGGTCTCCGCGTACTCGAACTCCGGCGACCAGAACAGCGCGTCGAAGGGACAGACCTCGATGCAGATCCCGCAGTACATGCAGAGCGAGAAGTCGATGGCGAAGCGGTCCAGCACGTTGCGGGTGCGGGCCCGGGCGTTCGGCTCGGCGGCCGGCAGCGTCTCCTTGTGGGAGTCGATGTAGATGCACCAGTCCGGGCACTCGCGCGCGCAGAGCATGCACACCGTGCAGTTCTCCTCCAGCAGCGCGATGACGCCGCGCGAGCGCGGCGGCAGCACCGGCTGCACGTCGGGGTACTGCGCGGTGACGCTCTTCCTCGTCATCGTCCGCAGCGTCACGGCCAGGCCCTTGGCGAGGCCGATACCGGGGAAGCTCATGAGATCGCCACCTTGATGATGCCGGTGAGGGCCAGCTGGACCAGCGCGAGCGGGATCAGCACCGTCCACGCGAAGCGCATCAGCTGGTCCTCGCGCAGACGCGGGTAGGTGACCCGCAGCCAGATGACCACGAAGGCCAGCGCGAAGGTCTTGAGGATCATCCAGAGCCAGCCGAGCTGGTCCGGCAGCGGTCCGTGCCAGCCGCCCAGGAAGAGCACCGCGGTCAGCGCGGACACCACCAGGATGCCCACGTACTCGGACAGCAGGAACAGGGCGAACCGCAGACCGGTGTACTCGGTGTACGCGCCGAAGATGATCTCCGAGTCGGCGATCGGCATGTCGAACGGCGGGCGCTGGAGCTCGGCCAGACCGGCCGTGAAGAAGACGAACGCGCCGATGACCTGCCAGGGCAGCCAGTACCACTCCCAGGCGTCCACGATCCCGGGCAGCGACAGCGTTCCGGCGGCCATCGCCACCGAGGCCGCCGCCAGCACCATCGGCAGCTCGTACGACATCAGCTGCGCGGCCGTGCGCAGGCCTCCGAGCAGCGAGAACTTGTTCGCCGAGGCCCAGCCGGCCATCAGCTTGCCGATCACGCCGACGCCCATCACGGCCAGCACGAAGAACAGGCCGGCGTCGATCGCCTGGCCGACGAAGCCGTTCGGGCCGACCGGGATCGCCAGCAGCACGAAGAGGTACGGCAGCAGCGAGACGGCGGGCGCCAGCTGGAAGATCCGGCGGTCCGCCCCGGCCGGGACGATGTCCTCCTTCTGCGCGAACTTCACGCCGTCCGCGACGAGCTGCGCCCAGCCGTGGAAGCCGCCCGCGTACATCGGACCGAGCCGGCCCTGCATGTGCGCCATGACCTTGTGCTCGGTCTGGCCGATGACCAGCGGGAAGACCAGGAAGACGACGAGGGTGGCGACGCAGCGCAGCACCGTGTCGAGCAGGTTCACGCGCCGTCTCCGTCCTGGTCGGCCGCTCCGGCCGAGGTCTCGTCCTTCTGCTCGCCCGGTTCGCCCGGTTCGCCCGGCTTCTCGCCCGAGGGCTTCTCGTCGTGGGCGGGCACCGGGTTGTGCCAGGGCGCGTCGGAGGACCGGGGCGCGTCGGAGGTCCGGGGCCGTACGGGAGCCGCGGGCTCGGCCGTCGGTTCGCCGGCCGTCTGGCTGGCCGACCCCTCGGACACCGACCGGGTCCGCCGCGGGCGGTCCGCCCGCACCGGCGGGGCGCCCTCGGCGGCGGGAGCGGCAGGAGCCGCAGGAGCATCGGGAGTGGCGGGAGCTTCGGGAGTGGCGGCGGCATCGGCACCCGCCTGGCTGGCCGACCCCGCGGACACCGACCGGGTCCGCCGCGGCCGGTCCGCCCGCACCGGCGGTGCACCCTCGGCGGCGGCAGCAGCACCG
>NZ_JBHVJT010000016.1:0-27177 GCF_042798815.1 Kitasatospora sp. NPDC057738
TGTTTCCAGCTTATCAGATGTTTTCCGCTCCGTTTTCCGGAGTTTCATTCATTCGATTCGCTTTCGCCTTTCGGCGCTCCCGAACTCTATCAGAGCTTTTCGGTCCGTTTTCCCCGGTCATTCTCGAATTACTATTCGAGCTTGTTCCGAGGGGCCGTCCCGTGGGGCAACCCGGAGAACACTACTCCCCTCCGGGGCGGAGACCAAATGCTCAGACCGCCGGGCTCGGCCGGGTGACCCGCTCGGCGACCGCAACCGTGGCGCGTCGCGGCAGGAGCCGGGGTGCCAGGGTCCCGAGACGGTTGAGGAAGCCGTCGACGACGCTCGGCCGCCCCTTCTCCAGCGCCGCCAGCGTGGTGGCGACGACCTGCTCGGGCCGTCGGCGGATGCCCACAGCGGCCTGCTCGCCGGCGACGTCGAAGAAGGGGGTGTCGGTGGCACCGGGGCAGATCGCCAGGGCGCGGACGTTGCTGCCGCGGAGTTCGTTCGCCAGGGCTTCGGTGAAGGAAAGCACGTACGCCTTGGTCGCGCCGTAGACGGCCATCCGGGGAATCGGCTGGAATGCGGCCGTACTCGCCACGTTGACCACCGCGCCCCGGCCGCGCTCGACCATGCCGGGCAGCAGCCGGGCGGTCAGGTCGGTGAGCGTGGCGCAGTTGAGCTGCACCTCCTCGGCCATCCTCGTCGGATCGCTCGTGGCGACGGCGCCGAAGGTCGCGAAGCCGGCGTTGTTGATCAGGACGTCGACCGTCACCTCCAGCTTCTCGACGCGGTCCTGCAGCTCCGCGGCGGCGCCGGGGCGGGCGAGGTCGAGCGGGACGACGTGCACGGTGACGCCGTGCGCCGCTGTCAGCTCCTGCTGGAGGCGGTTCAGCTTGTCCTCGCTGCGGGCGACGACGACGAGGTCCGACCCGCGGGCGGCGAGCTCGCGGGCGAAGGCGGCCCCGATGCCGGTGGACGCTCCCGTGATCAGGGTGGTCTTGCGGGCGAAGTCCATGACTCTCCTCGATACGACGGGGTGCGGTTGTGGTTGGCGGCTGGCGGTTGGCGCTCGGCAGTCGGCGGTCGGCGAACACCCGGGTCCGCTCCACGGGCCCCAATGTAGACACCGACAACAATGTTGTCAATGACTACATGCTCGTATGCTGATGCCCATGCGAACGGGCCACTACCACCACGGAGACCTCCGCGCCGCGCTACTGGAACGCGCCGAACAGACCCTGCGCGAGCAGGGCGCCGACGCGCTGTCCCTGCGCGAGCTCGCCCGCTCGCTCGACGTGAGCCACGCCGCGCCCAGTCGCCACTTCAAGGACCGGCGCGCCCTGCTCGACGCCCTCGCGCTCGCCGGCGTCCAGCGGCTCACCGCCGCGGCCCGCAGCGGTCTCGCCAGGAGCGGGGACGGCTTCCGCGAGCGGGCCTTCGCCGTCGCCCGCGCGTACGTCGACTTCGCCGCCGACCACGGCGCACTGCTGGAGCTGGCCTTCGCCCGCAAGCACGACCCCGCCGTGACGGACGGACTGGAGCTCGCCTGGCAGCCGCTGAAGGACGACCTCCGCGCGCTCATCGCCCTCGGCCAGGCCCAGGGGCTGATCCGGGCCGGCGACGCCGACCGGATCGGCGCCATCCTCTTCACCGCCGTCCACGGCGTGGCCGCCCAGACCGCGAGCGGTCGGCTCTCCGGCCCGGCCCTGGACGAGGTCTTCGACGACCTGCTCACCCACCTGCTCCGCGGCCTGGCGCCGGGCACCGACGACGAACCGCTGGCCGCGCCCGCCGCCCCGACCTGCTGACCGCCGCCCAGCGGCTGCCACCCCACCGGCTGTCACCCCGCCAAAGAGCGGCCGACCGCACCCGGCCTGCGCCGAGTGCGGTCGGGTCGGGCCGGGCCGTCTCCTACTTGAACAGGCGGTCGCCGCTGGTGGCCATGCGGTGGGTGCCGCTGTGGCGGTTCACCCAGTCCTTGACCAGGTTGACGGCGTTGGCGCACTGCCAGCTGTTGTCGTACTCCCGCACGCCGGTGAAGGCGCCGTAGCCGGCGATGATGCCGTCCACCTGCGCGTCGCCCAGCAGCTTGTCGACGTACCAGGGGTCGTTGTAGGTGGTCGTCCAGGAGAGGGTGGCCGCGAGTCGTCCGGCGGCCCGGTCGGCGGCTCCCTTCTTCAGTTCCGCGCAGGTGTTGTAGGTGGCCTCCGTGCAGTTGCCGAAGCCCTTGGTGATGTCGCTGTCGCCGTAGTCCATCGCCCGGCGGCCGGCCGGGAAGCCGGCGCCGGACTTGGCGAAGGCGCTCTGCACCTGGTCGCGGGTACCGGTCGTGGTGATGCCCTCCAGCGGGCCGAGCCTGCCCTCCAGGCTCTTCCAGCCCCGGCCGCCGGCGTCCGGGGTGCTGCCGCCGTGGTACTCGTAGAAGCCGTAGAGCACCTGGATGCCGGCGGCCGTCAGCTGCTGGGCCTTGTCGCGCAGTCCGGCGACGCTGCAGGTGCGGTTGGGCTCCTCGCCGCAGTAGTTGGGGTCCTTGATGTCCAGCCAGACCAGCGACAGCCGGCGTCCCGCGTCGGCGTTGGAGACGATGCGGTCGAGCATGCTGTCGAAGCTGGGGCCGAGCCGGTTCTCGCCGGCCGAGGAACAGTCGTGGTAGGCGCGCCACTCGTTCGGGTTCCACCAGGCGCAGACGTCGATCTCGATGGCGTTGGCGCCGTGGTTGATCGCGGCGTCCACGCCGTCCAGGGTGTCGACCCGGTGCGCGATGGCGTAGATCGGGTGACGCTGGTCGGCGGCGGCCGCCGCCGGGGTGGTGCCGAGCGCGGTGGCGCCGACGATCCCGCACAGCGCCGCCGCCAGTGCCGGGAGGGTTCGCGAGCGGGCGCCGCGCCTGGGGTGAGTGGCCAAGGGGAACACTCCTTATTGTTGGTGTACTGACAGGACGATCCCACCAACTGCGCCTCGGCGTACGGCGAACGGGCGATGAACGGCATCCGGGGGACTCGGCCAGGACACCGGAACGGTCGTCCGTCAGCCGAGCGGCGCCAGCACCCCGTGGTCGTCGGAGGAGTACGCGTCGAGGCCGGGGTGGCGCTTGAGCAGGTCCGCCACGTCGTCGAGCGCCCCGGGCTGCTCCGTCATCCGCCGCGGCACCACCAGCCGGCCGCCCTGCTCGGGCGGGACCAGCCCGCCCACCAGGGTGCGGCGGACGGTCCGCTCGTGCCGGGTGCCCCGGCCGGTGCTCCCGTACGGGTCTCGGGCCAGGGCGCTGACGCCGCCGCGGGCGGAGAGCTGGTCGAGCTCCGGGACCAGCCGCCAGACCTGCTGGGCGTGGTGGCTCTGCACCGAGCCGGCCAGGTTCGCCTCCAGGCCGTGGGCGTGGCACAGCTCCACGAAGAACCGGATCTCCTCCAGCGAGAGGATTCCGGCCCTGGCCAGACCGTGCCGGTCGGTGTCGTGGCGGTCGAGGTCCGCGAGCTCCGGGCTGCCGGCGGTGGAGACCAGTCCGATCCGGGCGACCTTCAGCAGGATGCTGGTGTCCACCATGATCGCGTCGGCACCGGCCGCGGCGCTGGCCTCGACCACCGCGCGGATCGCCTCCCGGTCGGTGCGACGGCCCGGCGTCAGGCCGTGACTCCGGTGGGCGAAGGGCTCGTTGACGGCCACGAAACCGGTGGGCGCCTCCGCCGGCAGGGCGCCGGACGCCCTCAGCCCGGCCAGGTCCGGCCGCCGGCCGTCGAAGAGCGGCCCGCCGTGCACGTCGAGCAGCGCGTCCGCGTATTCGGCGAGGTCGAACGCCCCGGGCGTGGACGGCGCGCACGGGTAGTACTCCCGCAGGCCCACCAGGGCGCGCCGCACCTGCGGCAGCGTCTTGCGGGCGTCCCACAGGTCGAGGTCCTGAGCGAACAGTACGGACATCACCCGGGTGTGCGACAACTGCTCGCTCCGGCGCAGCGTCGCCGTGATCTCGCCGAGCACCTCGGCCAGTTCACCGGTCCGCATGCCGTCCAGGCCGACCTTGACGATCCCGCAGGGATGCACCCGGGTGCCCATCGCCAGGGCGACTCCGAGGGCGGCCTGCGCCGCCTTGCCGACCTGCTCGTACGCCGACTTGGGCAGGGCCAGGCCGTTCTCCGCGCGCCGGAACAGCAGCTGGTCCTCACCGATGTTGGTGCTCAACTGGACCGGGAGGTCCCGCCGGGCGGCCAGCACCGCGTCCGCGATGTCCATGATCCGGCGCGGCTTGATGGTCCCGAGCGCGCTGCGCGGATCCTCGCTGTCGATGATCCGCGCACCGCCGAGGACCGCCTCCCGCGCCTCCTGCGGGTCGAAGACGCTGACCAGCAGCCGTCGATCCGCTCCGACCGCGCCGGGTATGCCGGACATTCCGATGGTCGACACCGTTCCCCCTCCGAAAGCTGACGCTCGTTTCGGGGGTCAGTCTTGACCGCCGGGGGACCCCTGCCGACCGATCGACAATCGGCCACCACTCGAAGGAGTGAAGATCCTTGACATTCCCCCTCCGCGACCTGCGCCCGCTCGCCCGAGGACCTCGCCGAACTCGCGGGCGGGCCCTGGGTCAGCGCCTCGGGCCGACAGCGGCGTACAGCGCGCCGCCGGTCACCAGCAGCGCCACCGCGGTCCAGGTGGACGCCTCCGTGCCGGGGGGAAAGGTCATCCAGCCGAAGGCCTTCCCCACGGTGGTGGGCGGCAGCGGCGGGACGAGGACGGCGAACGCCAGCCAGCCGGTCGGCAGGACCCAGGCCAGGTGCGCCCCGCAGAGCACCGCCCCGAGCGCGGCCAGGCCGACCAGGCCCGCGCTGTCCCGGACGACGACCTCGGTGGGGACGAACGTCGGGCCCACCGCCTGGACCGCCAGCAGCGCCGCACCGGCGGCCGCGCCGATCAGCACCGTGTGCGCGGCCCGGCGGGGCGCCCAGCGGATCGCGGCCGTCCGGTCCAGTGCGAGGTCCTGTCCGCCGAGCCCGACGGAGCCGGCCGCCACGCCCGCGGTGAGCAGGTAGAACGCGGTCGGGTCCATCGCATCCGTCGCGCCCGTGCCGTAGCCCCGGGTGAGGGCCCACACCGCCAGCGCGACGAGCACGACCGCGGCGGCCGAGGCGGGCACCTGCCGTGAACGCGCGTACAGCGTCAGCCACCTCATCACGACACACCTCCCACCGGCACCTCGCGCAGCCTTGCCGTGCAGGAGAGGGCTGCGGTGCGCAGCTCGGCGATCCGCGAGCGCTGCTCGGCGGGCGCCATCCCCTTCAGCTCCTGCCAGAGGGCGTCGGCGTCCGCCCATGCCCTGCGCGAGAACGCGTCGGTGTCCTGCTCCGCCATCGGCCGGAGGGCGGGGTCACCGAGGGCCCAGCTCACGACGGCGCTCTGGAGGGCGACGTCGTTCTGTGACCCGCCCTCCCGGGAGGTGCGGGCGTGGCAGCTCGGTGCCAGCCCCTGGGCGACCAGTGCGCGGGTCAGGTCGTTGCCGGTCGCATCGATGAACAGCTGATCGTCGAAGTCGACCAGCACCACGTCGGCGGGGAGCGAGCGGGGATCGCCGAGCGCGCGCAGCGCGGTGTCCTCCCGTACCGAGGTCGGCGCCTTGTCGCCCAGGGACTCGTGCAGCACGCGCAGCGCCTCCCGGCCGCGCGGCGCGAGCTCGGCCAGGTGCGAGCGGCTGGCCTCGGTCACGCACACCGGTCCGTCGCACACCATGGCCGCGGCGGCCTTGTCGACGACGTAGCTGTCGCGCGCGGCGGCCGGCAGGACCAGCAGGGCCACGGCGGCGCCGGCCAGGACGGGGGCCACCGCGAGCAGCCGGGCCCGGCGGGTGGCGGCCGCCAGCAGCGCGAGGCCGGTGGCGAGCAGGCCGAGCAGCCAGACCGTCTGGCCGAGGTGGACGGAGTCGGAGAGGGTCAGCAGCATCTGCCGCGGGTCCGCGGTCACCGGGGACAGCAGGCCGATCCGGTTCGACGTCCTGCTCTCCGGCACCTCCCCTTCGATCCGTATCCGCAGCATGCCTGTCACCGCGAGGCAGGCCACCACCAGGGCGGGCGGGGTGAGGACGGAGGGCAGCGTCCGCGCGACGCCCATGGCGAACACGGCGGCCGCGACGAGGCCCAGGACCGCCACCAGCGAGATCGGCAGCCAGCCGAGGCCCATGTAGGTGGTCGGGCCGAACGCCACCTGCGCTCCGCCCACGACGACGAGGAGGCCGAAGCCCACCGCCAGCGCGAGCGCGATCGCACCCGCCGGCAGCGCCGCACGGCGCCAGGCCGGCAGCGGCGTGGTCGTCAGCAGTTCGGTCATCCGCGAGCGGGGCTCACGCAGCCCGTACACCGCCCCGATGCCGACCACGAGCGGCAGCCAGAAGGCCAGCAGGGAACGGGTCCACATGGCCATGGTGGTCCACTGGGCCGTCCACCCGGCGGTGCCCCTCGACCAGATTCCGTCGTACAGGAGGAAGACCGCCAGGCTGCCGCCCAGGACGACGGCTCCGGCCCACGGGGCGGCCGAGCGCTTCAGTTCGGTTCGCAGCACACGTCGGTTCACCAGGCGCTCCCCTGCTGTCCGGAGGTGCGGAGCAGCGCCGAGTAGCCGCGCTCCAGGGGGCTGTCGCCGGGGTGCTCGGTGCTGCCCGCGGCGGCCAGTTCGTCCGGCGTGCCCTGGAAGACGAGGCGGCCGTCGGCGAACAGGACCACGTCGGAGCAGGCCGCGGCGACGTCCTCGACCAGGTGGGTGGAGACGACCACGCAGGTGTCGCGGCCCAGGTCGTGCAGCAGCTCGCGGAAGCGCAGCCGCTGTGCCGGGTCGAGGCCGGCCGTCGGCTCGTCCAGCAGCAGCACCGCCGGGGAGTTGACGATGGCCTGGGCGATGCCGGCCCGCCGCACCATGCCGCCGGAGAGGGTCTTCATCCGGTGGTCGGCGCGGTCGGCCAGGCCCACCCGTTCCACGGCGCGCTGGACGGCCTCGGGGACGTCCTTCTTCGGGACCTCCTTCAACCAGGCCATGTACTCGACGAACTCGCGCACCGTGAAGCGCTTGTAGTAGCCGAAGTCCTGCGGGAGGTAGCCGATGCGGCGGCGCAGGGCCCGGTGGTCGCCCGCCCGGCCCAGGGAGGTGCCGAGCATCTCCAGTTCGCCCTCGGTGGGGCGCAGCACCGTGGCCAGGGTCCGGATCAGGGTGGTCTTCCCCGCCCCGTTGGGCCCCAGGAGGCCGTGGGCGCCGATGCCCAGGGAGAGGTCGAGGCCGTCGACGGCCATCTTGTTCCGTCCGACGCGGACCTTCAGTCCGTCGGCCCGGATCTCCCAGGCGTAGGTCTTCGGCGCGGTGTCGGCCGCGCTCGTCACGGGTGTCATGCGGTGGTCCCTTTCGATGGTGGACGTTCGAGGGTGGACATGGGTTTCACAGCGTCGAGTACGCGTCCCTGCGGGCGATCACGGCGCCGGCGCCGAGCGCGAGGAGCAGCCCCCACAGGGGCAACCGGTCCGGTTGCAGGGCCAGTTGCAGGACGGAGGGGACGCGGCCGGTGAGCGACGCGGGGGCCAGGACGACGGCGCCCCAGGCGAGCGCCAGCCCGACGGCGGCGCGGGTCACCCCGACCACGCTGCCCAGTGCCAGGGCGGTGGAGGTGAAGGCCAGGGAGGGCAGCAGCCACTGCGCGGCCGTCATGGTCCCGGTCAGCCATCCCCCCAGCAGCAGCGGGGGCAGGACCACCACGAGGACCGCGGTGGTGCGCCTGAGCAGCAGGGGCAGACCGGCCCGGGCGGTCGAGGCGGTCAGTTCGTGTGCCGGGTCCAGGCCGCTGGACCACGACGCGGCGACGCCGCACAGCGGCAGCACCGGCGCGATCAGCGACACCAGTGAGGCGCCGCCGAAGCGCTCCGCCGGCGCGACCGCGTCCAGCAGCAGCGCCAGCAGGGTGACGACGGCGGTCATGGCCAGCCACGGGGTCATCACCGGCGTCAGCCAGGACGACACCCATCCCGGCCGGTGCCTCCGCGGGGCCACTGCGGCCGCCGCGTCCAACTGCGGTTCCAGGCCGGCCCGGACGGTGTCGACGAGCGCGGCGATGCCGGGCACCCCGGTGGCCACGGAGGCCGCCAGCCGGCTCCGGCAGGGCGCGCAGGTCTCCAGGTGGGCCTCCAGTGCCCAGACCGTGTCCGCCGGGATCGTCGTGTCGCCACGTGCGTAGTCGTCGATCAACTGCCTGGACGCGTGTTCCCTGCTCATGCGAGTGCCTCCCGCATCGCGATCCGGGCCCGACGGGCACGGGTCTTGACCGTGCCTTCGGGCAGTCTGAGCAGGACGGCGGTCTCGCGGACGGAGAGCCCGTCGAGCACCGTGGCCTGCAGTACCTCGCGGAGTTCCGGCGCCAGCCGTCTCAGGGCGTCGCCGACGTCGCCGCCGACGGTCCCGGCGAGCGCCTCCTCCTCGGCCGCGGGCACCACGGCCCGCTCGGCCGCGGCGACCGGCGGTTCGGCGTGGTGGGCGCGGCGCCGGAACGCGTCGACGAGGCGGCGTGCCGCGATCGTCCACAGCCACCCGACGGCCGTCCCGCCGACCGCGCTCCCGGCGAACGCGCCGGCCGCGCGCCACACCGCGAGATAGGTCTCCTGCATGACTTCGGCGACGATCTGCTCGTCCGCGCAGCGGCGGCGCAGCCGCACCGCCAGCCATGGCGACGTACGCCGGTACAGCTCGTCGAACGCCCCGCGGTCTCCCCTGGCCACCAGCCGGAGGAGGCGCTCCTCGTCCACCTCGTCCAGTGCTCTCCTGCGTGATCTCACACCAGCCAGACGCGAGATCCGGCGCCCGGGTTCTGGATCCGGCGTGACCTGCGCCACATTCCGCGCCCGGGCCGCCGGCTCCGGCTGATCGGTCGGTCAGCCGGAGGGCGGGACCGGCGCCCGCGCCGCCGGTAAGGTGGTGGATCGTGGCCAGTCGTAAAACGTCGATCATGGAAGCAGCGGCGCGGGTGATCGCGCGGCGCGGGGTGCGCGGACTGCGGGTGGAGGAGCTCGCGGCCGAGGCGGGTGTGTCCACCGCGCTGATCTACTACCACTTCAAGGACCGTACGGGGATCCTCCGGCAGACGCTGGAGTTCATCAACGACCGGGCGGAGCGGTACACGACCGAACGTGCCGAGGACGCCCCGCCGCTGACGCCCCGCGAGGAGTTGGAGCAGACGCTGCTGCTGGAGCTCCAGGACACCCCGGAGGTGCGGGAGAACAGCACCGCCTGGGGCGAGCTGCGGGCGAGCGCGGTGTTCGACGAGACGCTGCGCGAGGACCTGGCGCGGGCCACCCGGATCTGGGTGCAGGAGGTCGCGGAACTGCTCGGCGACGTGCGGCCGATGGCCTCCGCGGTCGCGCTGGCCGGCGCGGCGGAGCGGCTGACCGCGCTGCTGGAGGGGCTGAGCACGCGCTGGCTCAGCGGCAGCCTGCCGCTGGCGCACGCCCGCACCCTGCTGACCGAGGCGATCGAGGTCGAGGTGGCCCGGCTCGGGTCCTGAGCCGTACGGACCGCGCAGGGCTTGTCACGCTGCGCGGGGAGCCCGTCAAGGATGCGTTATGGCGCGCCCATGAGTTTGACTGAACTTTCAGTCAGTGCGAGCCTGAAGCCGCAGGAAGGGTGCTGCCGCCGGCCCGTCCCCGTGGTGCGCCACCGCGTCGCGGCGCGAAGAGTGGGATCCGGCGGCCCTCGGCGCCCTTCCCGGCACCGTCGCACGATCTGGAGACCCTCATGACCCACTACCCCGACGACCGCTCCACCGGGCCGTACCCCTGGGTGCCGGCGGACGACGTCCCGCACGCGCGGACCTGGATGTCCTGGCCCTCCCGCAGGGGCGTGTGGGGACTGCGCCTGGGCGGCGTCCAGGAGGACATCGCCCTGATCGCCCGCACGATCGCCGAGTTCGAGCCGGTGGTGATGTGCGCCCCCGACGACTGGACCGCCGGCAAGGCCCGGTCCCGGTGCGGCTCCGGGGTGGAGGTGATCACCGCCATCCCCACCGACGACCTGTGGATGCGCGACACCGCGCCGGTGTTCCGCCGGGACGGGTACGGCGGCCTGGACGCCGTGATCCTCAACTTCAACGGCTGGGGCAACAAGCAGGTGCACCACGACGACGCCCGGGTCGCCGAGCGCCTCGCCGCCCGCCGCGGCCTGCGCCACACCTACGCGGACTTCGTCGGCGAGGGCGGCGCGATCGAGACCGACGGCGACGGCACGGTGATGGCCACCGAGAGCAGCCTGGTCAACAAGAACCGCAACCGCGGCATGAGCCGGGCCGAGATCGAGGAGTCCGTCCTGGAGGCCTACGGCGCGGACACCATGATCTGGCTGCCGGGCATCAGGGGCGAGGACATCACCGACGACCACGTGGACGTCACCTCCCGGTTCGTCCGCCCCGGCGTGGTGATGGTGCAGCTGCCGCCGGCGGACCGCAACGACTCCTGGGCACGGGACGCCCGCGAGCAGTTCGCGATCCTCTCCGCCGCCACCGACGCCCGGGGCCGCCGCCTGCACGTCATCCCGGTGCACGGCCCGGACACCGTCCGCTCCCGCAGCTCCAAGTTCGTCGACTCCTACCTCAACTTCGTCCTCGTCAACGGGGGCGTCATCACCGCCGAGTTCGGCGACGCGTACAAGGACGCCGCCGCCCGGGAGACGCTCGCCGCGGCCTTCCCCGGCCGCGAGGTGGTGCAGATCGACGTCGACCGCCTGATGGCCGGCGGCGGCGGCATCCACTGCTCGACCATGCACGAACCGCTGCCGTAGCCACCGGGCGGCCCGCGTCGCAGCCGCGGCCGCCGCACCGCACATCCTGTCCACCGCACCGACCACCACAGCCGGAGTGCCCGCATGTCCCCTGCCCTGTCCCGCCGTACCCTGATGCGCCGCCTCGCCGGTGTCGGCGCCGGTGTCGGCGCCCTCACCCTCGGCCTCACCGCCTGCGACCCCAACGGCATCGAGGACGGCGCCACCCTGCCGCCCCCGCAGCCCGGCGGCACCCCCGGTGTGCGCCGCTTCGGCGCCGAGTGGGAGAAGCACCTGCGCACCGTGATGTCCTGGCCGGCCTCCGAGAACATCTGGGGCGAGCAGCTGCCGGACGTCCGCCGGGACGTCGCCGGCCTGGCCCAGGCCATCGCGGCGCGCGAACCGGTCGTGCTGATGGCCCGCCCCGAGCAGCAGGACGCCGCCCGGAAGGCCTGCGGCTCGGCCGTCGAGGTGGTGCCGATCGCCGTCGACGACCTGTGGGCCCGGGACACCCTGCCGGTGTTCGTCGAGGAGGGCGGCACGGTCAAGGGCGTCGACTTCAACTTCAACGGCTGGGGCGGCAAGCAGCAGCGCGGCAACGACGCCAAGGTCGCCCGGACGGTACTGGCCAAGTACGGCGTGGAGCGGGTCGAGACCCGGCTGGTCGCCGAGGGCGGCTCCTTCGAGACCGACGGCCAGGGCACCCTGATGGTGACCGAGAGCTCCGTCGTCAACGACAACCGCAACCCGGGCATGACCCGGGACCAGGTCGAGGCCGAGCTGAAGCGGGTCCTCGGCGTGAGCAAGGTGATCTGGCTGGCGGGCGTCAAGGGCAAGGACATCACCGACGCCCACGTCGACTGCCTGACCCGCTTCGCCGCCCCCGGCGTCGTCCTGCTCGACCAGGCCTTCCCCGGCACCCCGCCGGACGTCTGGTCCCGCTCGGCCGACCAGGCCCGCGCCGTCTTCAAGGACGCCACCGACGCGACCGGCCGCAAGCTCCAGGTGGTGGAGCTCCAGCAGCCGGACCCGGACCGGATCACCGGGCGCGGTGACGCCTTCGTCTCCTCGTACATGAACTTCTACATCGGCACGAAGGGCGTCTACCTGCCGAAGTTCGGCGATGCCAGGGCCGACGACCGGGCCCAGCAGATCATGAAGCAGTACTTCCCGGGCAGGGAGATCGTGCCGGTCAAGATCGACGCGATCGCGGCCGGCGGCGGTGGCATCCACTGCGCCACCCACGACATCCCCGCCCTGGGCTGAGCGGGCGGCGGGCCGGCTCCCCGGGTCGTCCCGGAGGGTCGGCCCGGCGCCCGGGGCCGGGTCCGGTCGGCGGGCCGGACCCGGCCCCGCCTCGTCACGCCGCGGGCTGCTGCTGGGTGACGCAGTGGATCCCGCCGCCGCCCGCGCCCAGGCTGTCGATGTTCAGCTGTTCGACGGTGCGGCCGGGGAACATCCGGGCCAGGGCGGCCCGGGCGGCACTGTCGGCCTTGGTGTCGCCGAACTGCGCCGCGATCACCGCGTTGTTGCACAGGTAGTAGTTGGCGTAGGAGCCGACGAAGTTGGGGTCGGTCGAGCGGATCAGGTTGTAGTCGGGCCCCTGGATCTGGCTGACCCCGAACGGAGTTCCCTGGGCGCTGGTGGAGGTGGTCAGGATCCGGTACTGCTGCCGTGCGTCGTTCGACCAGGCGTCGGTGTCGCTCGCCAGCGGCATCTGCACCGCGGCCGTCCCCGCGCCGAGGAAGCGGGAGGTGGCGTCCACGTGGTCGTCGGTGATGTCCTGGCCGGCGACACCGTTGAACCAGATCACCTTGGTGGCGCCGTAGGCGGCGCACATCGCGCTCTCGACCGCGGCCTGGGACATGCCGGGGTTGCGGTTGGCGTTGAGGATGCTGCTCCGGGTGGCCATCAGCGTCCCGGCCGCGTCCGTCTCGATGGCGCCGCCCTCGGCGACCAGCCCGGCGGCGGTGAACGGCAGGCCGAGGTAGGCGGCGACGCGCCCGGCGACCAGGGCGTCGTTGCCGTGCGGGTTCTGGTGGTTGCCCCAGCCGTTGAAGTTGAGGCCGATCGTGTCCAGGCCGCCCGCGCCGTCGGTGCGGAAGACCGGGCCGGTGTCGCGCATCCAGCAGTCGTCGACCGGGACGTCCCCGATGACGGTGACGGTCGAGCCGCACATCGACCGCGCCTTGGCCACACTGGCCGGGTTGGCGCACATGGTGACCGGCTCGTACTTCGCGATGGTTCTGGCGATGAGGGCGATGTTCGACTGGACACCGCCGAGCTTGTTGCGCCAGATGGTGCTGCTGTCCGGCCAGGCCATCCAGGTGCGGGTGTGCCGGACGGTGTCCAGCGGCACCCGGAAGCCCGCGGCGAGGCCGGCGCCGGCGGCGGCACCCGTGGCGGTGCGGCGGTGCGCCGCCTGGGCCGGCCCGCCGGTCGCGGCCGTCAGCGCGGTGCCGGCGACGACGATCCCGGCGGCCGTCAGGAACCGGCGGCGGCCAAGCCCCTCCGCGGCCGTCGTCTCGGTTCTGGAGCGGTCGTCCATCACTGCCTCCATGTCAACGTCCGCTGCTTGTGCAGCAGTTGACCGAAAAGGTAAAACTGGCCAAGCGCTCGGTCAATACTTTGCGCAGCCATCGTTCCCGATGCGCCCCTGCGGCACTCCCCCGGTCGTTACAGTGACGGCCATGGCGACACAGGCGACAGGCACGGCCGCACGAACGGCCTCCGCGGCGGGCGGCCCCGGCCGGACCCGCGCTTCCGCCAAGGGCGAGCAGACCCGGGCCCGGCTGATCGCCGCGGCCCGCACCCTGCTCGCGGGCGACGGCGCCGGGCGGTTCACCACCCGCAACGTGGCCGCGCTGTGCGGGGTCTCGCACGGGATGTGCCACTACCACTTCGCGGACCGCACCGACCTGATCGTCGCGGTCGTGGCGGACATCCGGCCCGAGTGGATCACGCCGCTGGAGGAGGCGGTCGCCGGTCCCGGCGGCTACGCCGAGCGCTCCGAGCGGGTCCTGACGCTGCTCACCCGGCCCGAGAGCCCCGACCTGGCCCGACTGCACGCCGCCCTGCACTGGCTCGCCCTCAACGACGAACGCGTCCGCGCGAGCCTGGAGGCCGAGTACGCGCGCTGGCGGGCCTCCTTCGTGGGCCTGTTCCGCTGCCTGCTGGAGGAACGCGGCGACGGCGGCGACCCGGTCCCGCTCGGGGAGGCCTTCGCCGCCGCCGTGGACGGACTCGCCGCCATCGGGTCGCTGGACGGGACGGTGGACGCCGAGCGGGTGCTGCGGACCCTGCTGGAATCGCTGTCGTCCACCCCCCGGCCGTCCACCCCCCGGCCGTCCGGCGCCTGACGGTCCGCGGAGGGACCGTACGCCGCCCGGACCCGCGTCACCCGACCGTCCGGAGCCCGACCCGCGCGGCCCGCCCCCGCGCCGCCCGACCCTCCGCAGCCCGACCGGTCACGGGGTGGAGCCGGGCGCCACGGGCTGCTGCTGGGTGGCGCAGTGGATGCCCCCGCCGCCCGAGGCGATGTGGTTGATGCCGACCTGGGTGACCTTGCGGCCCGGGTGGAGATCGCCGAGGATGCCGGCCGCCCGGTCGTCGGTGGCCTGGTCCCCGAAGCGCGGGACGATGACGCCGCCGTTGCAGACGTAGTAGTTGATGTACGTGGCCAGGAAGTCCTTGCCCGCGCCCGGGATCAGGGCGGTGTCGGGCTCGGGGAGGTCGACCACCTTGAGCGTGCGGCCCTGGGCGTCCGTCTCCGTCTGCAGCACCTGCAGCGCCTGCGCGGAGGCGGTGGTCCAGACGTCCGGCGGGGCGTCGGCGGCGGGACGGTGCAGGACCACGGTGCCCGGCTCGGCGAAGCGGGCGAGGGCGTCGACGTGGCAGTCGGTGATGTCCTGCCCGGCGACGCCCTGGAACCAGATCACCTTCTCGACGCCGATCAGGTCCTTGAGGCTCGCCTCGATCTGGTCGCGGGACTTGCCGGGGTTGCGGTTGCCGTTGACCCAGGAGCTCTCGGTGGCCATCAGCGTCCCCTCGCCGTCCACCTCGATGCCGCCGCCCTCGCCGGTGATCGGCGCCTGGATGCGGGTGATGCGGTAGTGGTCGAGGAGGTAGCGGGCGACCAGGCTGTCATTGGCGTGGGTCTGCTTGTCGCCCCAGCCGTTGAAGTTGAAGTCGACCCCGGCCAGCCCCTGCGGGCCGGTGACGAAGGTCGGGCCGGTGTCCCGGGCCCACAGGTCGTCGACCTTCAGTTCGAGCACCTCGACCGAGGAGCCGACGGCCTGCCGGGCCTGGGCCGCCTGGTCGGGGCGGGCCAGCAGGACGACCGGTTCGAAGCCGGCGATCGCCTGGGCCAGCCCCGCGATGTCCTGCCGGACCCCGGGCAGCTGGTCGCCCCACACCTCCTCCAGCGCCGGCCAGGCCATGAAGGTGCGGGTGTGCGGGCCGGACTCGGCCGGCATGGCCCACCCCCCGGCCGCCGGGCTCGTGGACGGGGCCGCGCCCGAAGCCGTACCGCTCCTGTCGGACTGCTCCTCCGATCCGCCGTCGGAGGAGCAGCCACCGGCCAGGGCCAGCGCGGCGAGCGCGGCCCCGGACCGCAGGAGCGAGCGGCGGGACGGCCGGGGGTGAGCCATGGGGCCTCGTTCCGGTTGGTGTCGGGGTTCGGCTCCGCAGGCTACTGACCGGAAGGTCAGATTCCGGCGCGGCACGCACCCGCCGTTCGGGGGAATCCGCTCACGGCCCCTCGGCCCTCTCTTTCGGATCACGTCAGGCGGCCGCCTCCCGCTCGCGGCGCAGCCGGTGCTCGGTGCGGATGCCGGACCAGGCGGTGCAGGCCAGGCTGGCGGCGATGACGCCCTCGGCCCAGAAGAACGCCACGTAGTCGATCAGTGATCCGATCGGCGGCGACCCGGGGGCCGCGTTGCGCATGCCGATCAGGGCGAACAGGCTCGCCGCCATCCAGCCCAGGGAGGGCCAGACCAGCCCCTCGCGCTTGCGGTACAGCACCTCGGCGGCGCCGAGGACGGCCAGGGCGATGGCCCACATGGCCGCGATCATGAACCAGGAGAGGATGAAGGTGCTGCGGGACCGGGTGATCCGCGCCTCCAGGGTCACGGCACCGGAGCTCGCGGTGGTGACCTGCGGGCGCAGGACGAAGAACGGGTCGGTGTCGGTGAGGACCAGGCCGACCGGCACGGCCGCGCCCCCGCTGGTGGCGGTGAAGCCGGCCTCGGTGCGGTAGCGGTCGAACGGGTAGTCCGTCTTGGTGCCGTCGTACGTCCCCACCTGGACGAGCTGGGACGCCGCGGCCTCCCCCTCGGCCGCCCGGATGGTCACCCTGGGGGTGCCGGTGACGGTGATCTCGACGGGGCGGGCGAAGGTCTGGGAGTCCGGCCCGGCGGCGAACCTGCCGTGCGGGACGGGCGTGACGTAGAGGGTCAGCTGCTGGGCGGTCGGGTCCACGTCCTGGGCGGTGACGTCCAGTTCGATCCAGTCGGGCGTCGACGGGATCGCGAGTTCCCTGGTCTGTTCGCGGGTGTCGCGCTCGTTGAGGTACAGCCCGATCCCCGACCCGCAGAGGGTGATGACCACCGCCAGGACGGCGGCGAACCGCCAACGGCGGCGGGGGGCTCGGTGCGCGGCCCGGTCGGTCGCGCTGGTGTCGTCGGTGGTGACCTGCACGGTCGTCCTTCCTGCGGCGGTGGCGCCGGGCCGGCAGGTTCGCTGCCGCCCGGCGTCGCCCGCCGGTGTTGCTCGGTCACCCCGGCCCGGCGGGTCCCACCACCTGCCGGGCCGGGGCCGTCTTACAAGGCGCGGCGCGCGGCGGCGATCCGGTCGGGATCCCAGCCGGGCCGGGGGACGGACTCCAGCAGCAGCCGGGTGTAGGCGTGCTGCGGGGAGTCCAGGACGTGGGCGGTGGGGCCGGATTCGACGATCCGTCCGTGGCGCATGACGACGACCTCGTCGGTCACGCAGCGGACGACGCCGAGGTCGTGGGTGATGAACAGGTAGCCGATGCCGGTCTGTTCGCGGATGTCGGCGAGCAGGTTCAGCACCTGCGCCTGCACGGACACGTCCAGGGCGGCGACCGCCTCGTCCAGCACCAGGACGGCCGGCTGGACGGCCAGCGCCCGGGCGATGGCGACGCGTTGGCGCTGGCCGCCGGAGAGCTGCCGGGGCAGCGCGTCGGCCGCCCGGGTGCCGAGGCCGACCTGGTCGAGGAGCTCCCGGATCCGGGCCTCGTGGTCGGTGCCGGGGAAGTGCAGCCGCAGGGTCTCGCGGAGCACGGCCTCGACGCTGGTGCGCGGGTCCAGGGAGAGGTACGGGTCCTGGAAGACCATCTGGACCTCGCGGGCGCGGGCCAGCCGCTCGGCCCTCCCCCGCACCCGGCCGCCTCGGGCCCGGCCCCGGACGGCGACCCGCCCCTCGTCGGCCTGTTCGAGGCCGACGACGATCCGGGCGGTGGTGGTCTTGCCGGAGCCCGACTCGCCCACGATGCCGAGCGATCCGCCGGCGGCGAGGGTGAAGGTGACGTCGTCCACCGCCCGTACGGTGCCGAAGGTCCGGCACAGTCCGGTGACCTCCAGTACGGCCTCAGGCATCGGCGCGGCTCCCTTCGAGCGGGTGGTGGCAGGCGACCGGGAGCGCCACGGGGGTCTCCTCGCGGCACCGGGAGGTCGCGTACCGGCACCGCGCGGCGAACGCGCATCCGGTCAACTCCTGGCGCAGGTCCGGCGGTTGGCCGTCGATCGCGGCGAGGCGGCGGCTGTCGGACTCCAGCCCCGGGGTGGAGGCCAGCAGCGCGGCGGTGTAGGGGTGGCGGGGACTCTCGAAGAGCGCTGCGGCGGGGCCCGTCTCGGCGATCCGCCCGGCGTACATGACGTAGACGCGGTCGCTGATGGCGGCGGCGAGGCCGAGGTCGTGGGTGACGAACAGCAGGCCGGTGCCGAAGCGTCGGCGCAGCTCCCCGAGGAGTGCGATGACCTCGGCCTGGCTGGTGACGTCGAGCGCGGTGGTGGGCTCGTCGGCGAGCAGCAGGACCGGGTCGCCCATCAGCGCGGCGGCGATCATGACGCGTTGGAGCATGCCGCCGGACAGCTGCCCGGGGTGGCGGTTCAGCAGTTCCGGGCCGAGGCCGACGGCGTCGAGCAGTTCGGCGGCGCGCCGGTCGGCGTCCTCCCGGCGCATGGCGCCGGTGAGGCGGACGCTCTCGGTGAGGAAGTCGCCGACGCGGCGCAGCGGGTTGATGGCCGCCCGGGGGTCCTGGAAGATCATGGCGGCCCGGCCGGTGCGCAGGGCGCGCAGCCGGTCGGGGCCCATGGTCAGGACGTCCTCCCCGTCGACCAGGACGCTGCCCTCGGCGGTGGCGCCGGGCGGCAGCAGGCCGAGGGCGCTGCGGGAGGTGAGGCTCTTGCCGGAACCGGACTCGCCGACCAGGGCGACGGTCTCC
The DNA here is from genome assembly GCF_042798815.1 of Kitasatospora sp. NPDC057738. NCBI lineage: Bacteria > Bacillati > Actinomycetota > Actinomycetes > Kitasatosporales > Streptomycetaceae > Kitasatospora > Kitasatospora sp. NPDC057738. The sequence goes on from NZ_JBHVJT010000016.1 coordinate 18,209, forward strand.
CCCGGGCCCACGGTGAGGTCGACGCCGTCGAGGACGGGCCGGGCGGTGCCGGGCAGGCGGAGCCGCAGGCCCCGGACGTCGAGGGCGTTCACGCGCTGCTCCGGTTCGTGGCTGCTGCGGTTCATGGGGTCCTCCGGGCGACGCGGTCGGCCCAGCGCTCGCCGACGACGTTGAAGGCGACCACGGTGAGCACGATGAGGACGCACGGCAGGATCGCGGAGAGCGGGTAGCCGTGCTGGATCGCGGTCTGGCCGTCGAAGACCATCCGCCCCCAGTCGGGGGTGAGCGCGGGGACGCCGAGCCCGAGGAAGGAGAGGCCCGCGAGGTCCATCAGGGCGTAGCCGAAGTTGATCGTGGACTGGGCGAGGACGATCGGGGCGATGTTGGGCAGGACGTGCCGCAGGCAGATCTGCAGGGTGGAGTGGCCCTGGACCTGGTAGGCGCTGACGTACGGGCGGGACCGTTCGGCGAGGACGAGCGAGCGGGTGAGCCGGGAGACGTACGGCAGGTAGGCGACCGCCAGGGCGACGACGGGGGCGAGCAGGCCCTCCCCGTACACCGAGACGATCAGGATGGCGAGCAGCATGCCGGGGAAGGCGAAGACGAGTTCGGTGCTGCGGGACAGGACGGAGTCGAGCCAGCCGCCCCGCCAGCCCGCGGCCAGGCCGACGGCCACGCCCGCGACGGTGGAGAAGGCGACCACGCCGAGCGGGCCGAGCAGGGAGGTGCGGGCTCCGAGCAGGAGCCGGGAGAGGGTGTCGCGGCCGGCGGTGTCGACGCCGAGCAGGTGGTCGGGCGAGGGGCCGGCCAGGGCGTTGCCGAGGTCGACGGCGTTGGGGTCGTCCGGTGCGATCCAGGGGGCGAGCAGGGCGGCGAGCACCACCAGGGCGACGATGCCCAGGCAGGCCAGGTGGAGCGGGGCGCGGGCGGCCTTGAGGCGGCCGAGACCGGGCCGGCGGGCGAGGGCGACACTCATGCGTCGGACCTCCTCGTGCCGAGGGCGACCCGGGGGTCGACCAGCGGGTGGAGCAGGTCGACGACCAGGTTCACGGTCATGAACAGGGCGACGACGAGCAGGGAGATGGCCTGGACGGTCGGGAAGTCCTTGGTGGTGGTGGACAGTTCGAGGAGCTGGCCGATGCCGCCGACGCTGAACGCCGACTCCACCAGGATCGTGCAGACCAGCAGGGTGGAGACGATCAGGCCGCCGGTGGTCAGCACGGTGCCCAGCGAGTTGCGGAACACGTGGCGGCGGATCACCTCGCGTTCGGGCACGCCCCGGCTGCGGGCGACGGTGACGTGCTCGCCCTCCAGGGCGTCCAGCATCGCCGAGCGGGTGACCCGGGCGAGCATCCCGATCAGGTACAGCGCGAGGGCGACCGCGGGCAGGGTGAGGTGCCACAGCAGGTCGGCGAAGCCGTCGCCGGTGCCGCTGGTGGGGAACCAGCCCAGCTTGACCGCGAACAGGCCCTGCAGCAGGACGGCCGCGACGAAGGAGGGGGTGCCGACGGCGAGCGTGGTGGAGAGCAGGATCGCCGAGTCGGTCGCGCCGCCGCGCACCGCGCCGATCCAGCCGAGCGCCAGACCGATGACGACGACCACCACCAGGGCCATGGCCATGGCCACCAGCGTCAGGGTCGCCGGCAGGCGGTCGGCGAGCAGCGTGGAGACGTCGGTGCGGTAGGTGATGGAGCGCCCGAAGTCCCCCTGCAGCACCTGGCCGAGCCAGCGGAAGTACCGGACCAGGAACGGGTCGTCGAGGTGGTACTGGTCGTTGATCGCCTGCAGGGCGGCCGGCGAGGCCGACCGGCCCGACAGGAGGAAACTCGCCGGGTTGCCCGGCGCCAGGTACATCGCGCCGAAGACCACGAAGGAGGCGCCGAGCAGGGTCGCGGCCATCTCCACCAGTCGCCGGGCGGCGAATCTCAGGAAGTTCACCGGGCGGCCCCCACGTCGGCGGCCCACGGGTAGTACATGTACGCGATGGTGGTGGGGGCGCCGGTGATGCGCTTGTTGAGGAAGACGGCGGTCGGCCACTCGGCGACCGGGATCCAGAGCAGCTGCTGGGAGGCGGTCTGCTGGAGCTTCGCCTCGATCGCGCCGCGCCTGGCCGGGTCGTACTCGGCGGTGGCCTGGTCGACGAGGTCGTCGTAGGCCTTGTCGCTGTACCCGGCGAAGTTCTGGTAGGCGCCGGTCCGGAAGTTGACAAGCAGGTCGAGCGGGTCGGTGATGGAGTCGTAGTACGTCTCCGGGAACAGGTCGATGCCCTCGCGCGCCTTGGGGTCGGTGAACAGCGCGGTGAAGGCGTTCGGGGCGATCGTCCTCAGCTGGACGTCCAGCCCGATCCTCGCCCCGGCGGCCTGGACGGCGGTGGCGAGCAGGGAGACGTCCTGGCCGATGGTGCTGGTGGCCATGACGATCGTCCGGCCGCTCGCGCCGGCCTCCTTGACCAGGGCCTTGGCCTTGTCGATGTCCTGCGCCGTGGGGGTGAGGCCGTCGAAGGCCGTCCTGCGGACGTCGTCGGGGGCCGCGCCCCAGGCCGCCCTGGTGGTGAGGGAGCCGGTGACGGTGCCGGCGCCGGAGAGGCCGGCCTTGACGAAGCCGGAGCGGTCGAGGGCCAGGGACAGGGCCTGGCGGACGCGCAGGTCGCCGAGCGGGCCGTGCATGCTGGTGACGTTGACGTTGACGGTGCTCAGGCCCTCGCCGAAGTAGAGCGTGCCCGGGCCGTCCTTCTTCAGCCGGTCGTAGCTCTCGGTGGGGATCAGGTAGCCGCCGTCGACGTCCCCGGTGAGCATCGCGTTGGTGCGGGCGGACGCGTCGGTGAGGAAGCTGAAGACGACCTTCCCGGCCTTGGCCCTGGTGCCCCAGTAGCCGTCGAAGCGCTGGAGTTCGATCGACTGGCCCTTGGCCCAACCGCCCAGCTTGAAGGGGCCGGTGCAGTCGAGGCCGCCGCTGGTGCCGTAGTCCTTGCCGGCCGCCTCCACCCCGGCCCTGGCGGCGACCACGCCGGCGGCCGTCGCCATGTACTGGGGGAACTGGGAGTCGGGCTGCTTGAGCTTGACGGTGACCTGGAGCGGGCCGGTCGCGGTGACGGAGTCGACGTTCTGGAACACCTGCGCCCAGGCGGAGGCGTTGTCCGGGTTGGTCTGCCGGCCGAGGCTGTACACGACGTCGTCGGCGGTCATCACCGTGCCGTCGTGGAAGTGCACGCCGGCCCGCAGGTCGTAGACCCAGGTGGTCGGGTCGGGGCTGGACGCCTTCTCGGCCAGGCCGGGGGCCAGGGTGAGCTGGGGCGTCCAGCGCATCAGGCTCTCGCAGACGTTGGCGAGCACGGTGTTCTGCGGGTAGTCGAAGGCCTGGACGTAGTCCAGGGTGGGCGGTTCGGCGTAGGTGGCCCAGGTGAAGGAGTCGAGCTCGCCCTTGGCCGCCGGGGTGTCGGCGGAGAGCTGTACGGCCGACCCGCCGGCGCCGCGGGGCGGGCCGGAGCAGGCGGCGGCCAGGGCCGCGGCCGAGAGCAGGGCGGTGGCGAGGACGAGCCGCCGCCGGGCCGCGGTGCGTCTCGCGGGCGCGGTGGGAGTCATGAGGGTTTTCTCCGTTCGCTGGCGAGGGTCAGGCGCGAGCAGCCGCGGACGGCGTGGCGGTGGTCTGCGTGGCATCGGCCTGCGTGGCGGTGGCCTGCGTGGCGGCCGGGATCTGCTGGGTGATGCAGTGGACTCCGCCACCGCCGTAGGCGATCACCCGGGCGCGCACGCCGACGACCTTGCGGTCCGGGTAGGCGGCGGCCAGCACGGCCAGCGCCGCCGCGTCCTCGGGGTGGTCGGCGACCGGCACCACGACGCCGCCGTTGGCGAGGTAAAAGTTCAGGTAGCCGACCTCCACCTCCCGGCCGTCGACCTCGACGAAGGCGGCCTGCGGCAGGTCGACGATCTCGAAGGGCCGGCCCTGGGCGTCCGTGGAGTGCTCCAGCACGGCGCGGTTGGCCCGCATCCGCACGTAGTCCGGGTGGTCGGGATCGGCCGGGAGCTGCACCACGACCTTGCCGGGGGCGACGAAGGCGCAGACGCCGTCGACGTGCCCGTCGGTCTCGGTGTCCAGCGCCCCGCCGTACGGCAGCCAGACGATCGTGGTGACGCCGAGCCGGGCCTTCAGCTCGGCCTCGATCTCCTGCCGGGTCATCTCCGGGTTGCGGTTGGGGTGGAGCAGGCACTGCTCGGTGGTGATCAGCGTGCCCTCGCCGTCGACGGTGATCGCGCCGCCTTCGAGGATCATCCCGGAGCGGATCGCCGGGGTGCCGAGGTGCTCCAGCAGCAGGCCGCTGATCCGGTCGTCGGCGTCCCAGGGGCTGTGCTTGCGGCCCCAGGCGTTGAAGCGGAAGTCCACGCCGGCCCGGCGGCCGTCGCCGTCGAGGACGAAGATCGGCGCGGAGTCGCGGAACCAGGAGTCGTCGGTGGGGAGTTCGACGACGGTGATGCCGGTGCCGGTGCCCGTGCCGCAGTGGGCGCGCGCCTCGTCGCCGTGGCCGGGCGGGGCCACCATGGTGACCGGTTCGAACTCCGCGATGGCGCGGGCGACCGCCGCGTACTCGCGCTTCACCTCGGCCAGGGTGTCGCCCCACAGGTCCGGGCGGACGGGCCAGGCCATCAGGCAGCCCTCGTGCTCGGTCCACTCCGCGGGCATTCGGTACGTCACGGGAAACCTCTTCTGGTCGGTCCCCGGCCGGCCCGGCGCGTTCGGGGCGCGGGCCGGTCGAGGGGGAGGGTGGTGGGAGCGGAAGGATCCCCGGCGGCCCGCCTCCGTGGGGTACCGGACGGGCCGCCAGGGGGTCTCAGAGCGCCGGCGGGACGGCCGGCTGGGACTGGGTGGCGCAGTGGATGCCGCCACCGCCGGAGGCGATGGTGTCGATGTTCAGCTGGACGACGTCGCGGCCGGGGAACTCGGCCCGCAGGATCGCGTAGGCCCGGGCGTCGGCGTCGGCATCGCCGAACTGCGGGACGAACACGGCGCCGTTGGCGACGTAGAAGTTGGTGTAGCTGGACAGGAAGTCCTTGCCGCGGCCGCGGATCCGGGCGCGGTTCGGGCCGGGGAGCTCCACGACGGTCAGCGGGCGGCCCTGGGCGTCGGTCGCGGTCCGCAGGACCTGCTTGGCCTGCTCGTAGACGTCGATCCAGATCCGGTCGGTGCCGGGGCCGGGCCGGTCGAGGAGCACCCGGCCGGGCGCGGTGAAGCGCGCCAGGCAGTCGATGTGGTAGTCCGTGATGTCCTGGCCCGCCAGACCGGCCAGCCAGATCACCTTGTCCATCCCGAGCGACGCCTTCAGGGCCTGTTCGACCTGGTCCTGGGACATCCCGGGGTTGCGGTTGGGGTTCACCAGCGAGCTGACGGTGGCCAGCAGGGTGCCCTGGCCGTCCGTCTCCAGGGCGCCGCCCTCGCCGACGAAGGGGGCCCGGACGCGGTCGACGCCGTACTCGGCGAGGAGGGCGGCGGCGACCGCGGCGTCCTCGGTGTAGCGCTGGTAGTAGGGGGTGCCGGTCTTGCCCCAGCCGTTGAAGTTGGTGTCGACGCCGGCGACGGCGCCCGGTGCGACCACGAAGGTCGGGCCGAAGTCGCGGATCCACAGGTCGTCGTTGGAGATCTCGACCACGGTGATCGCGTGGTAGGCGCCGGGGCCGCAGTAGTAGCGCGCGTCGGCCGCCTGGCCGGGGCGGGCGACCACGACGACGGGCTCGTAGCGGGAGATCTCGTACGCGACGCGGGCGATGTCGTCGCGGACCGCCGAGAGCTGGGTCCGCCAGATCGAGGACAGGGCCGGCCAGGCCATGAAGGTGCGGTCGTGCCGGTCGCTCTCGGCGGGCATCCGCAGCCGCGTGGTGCCGCCCGCCGCGGCCGGGGCGACGGCGTCCGCCGCGGCGGGGGCACCTGGCGGGCCGGCGGTCGCGGCCCGGGCGGTGGCCGGAAGGGCCGTCCCCAGGGCGATCAGGGGTACGGCGGCGGCGCCCAGCCGGAGCAGGCCGCGTCGTGAGGGTGTGGGGGTGTGCATGGCGCTCCCTGGATGACGTGGGAGGTGGGGGGTTGCCCCGCATCCTCTACCGTACTGAAAATTCAGTCAAGCTTTTGATGCAGGACTCCTCGAAAACCCTGAAACGATCATCAGGCAGCTGGCCCGACCAGCCGAGGAGCACATAGAGTGGGCGCCCATGTCGGACCGTCGGACAGAAATACTCAAGGCCGCCACCAGGGTCATCGCCCGGCGCGGCGTACGCGGACTACGGGTGGGCGAGCTGGCGAGCGAAGCCGGGGTGTCCACCTCGTTGATCTACTACCACTTCACCGACCGGGCCGGCCTGCTGCGCCGGACGCTCGACTTCATCAGCGACCGCGCCGACCACTACACCGCCGAACCGGACCCGGTGCCCCGGACCGAGGACCCCCGCGCCGACCTGGAACAGGTGCTGCTCCTGGAGCTCCAGGACACCGTCGAAGTACGGGAGAACAGCACCGCCTGGGGCGAGTTGAGAGCCACCGCGGTCTTCGACCCGGAGCTTCGCGAGGACCTCGCGCGAACCACCCACACCTGGGTGCACGACGTCGCCGAACTGCTCGCCCGGGCCGATCCGGGCGGCACCGCGCCGGCGCACGCGGCGGCCGCCGAACGGCTGACCGCACTCGTCGAGGGCCTGAGCGTGCGCTGGCTCAGCGGCTCGCTGCCGGTCGAGCACGCCCGCCGCCTGCTGCGCGGGGCGATCGAGGCGGAGCTGGGCGACCCCCGGTGAGGCGCCAGGGGCGGCGGGGACGCCGGGACCGGCGGGGCCCCGGACGAGCCGGCGGCGACGGATTCGGCCAATCCTGACGGAACCTCTAAACTCTGCGAGGCCGTGCCCGCCGCACGCCGCTTCCGCGGCCGTCGGGCCCCGCGCCCCCGAGTCCCCGACCGCCGACGTCCCGACCGCCGACACCACCGACCGCCGACGTCCCGACCGCCGAGAGAGGCAGCCCGCATGTCCGCTGACCGATCCCCTTTCGCCCTCCAGCCGGTCTTCCAGGAGCTGACCCCGGACGACCCGCGCGAGGTCGGCGGCTACCGGCTGTACGCGCGGCTCGGGGCCGGCGGCATGGGCCGGGTCTACCTCTCCTACACCCCCGGCGGGCGGCCGGTCGCACTCAAGGTGGTGCGGCCCGAACTGGCCGAGGACCCGGAGTTCCGCGCCCGGTTCGCCCAGGAGGTGGCCAGCGCCAGACGCATCCACGGACTGTTCACCGCCCAGCTCGTGGACGCCGGCGTGGAAGCCGCCCCGCCGTGGCTCGCCACCACGTACGTGCCGGGCCCGTCCCTGCAGCAGGTGGTCCGGCGCTTCGGCCCGCTCCCCGAACGGACCGTCCTGCTGCTGATCGCCGGCATCGCCGAGGCGCTGCAGGCGATCCACGCCACCGGGGTGGTGCACCGCGACCTCAAACCGGGCAACGTGCTGATCGCCCCGGACGGCCCCCGGGTGATCGACTTCGGCATCGCCCGGGCCGCCGACGCCACCGCGCTCACCGGCACCGGGCTGCGCATCGGCTCGCCCGCCTACATGGCGCCCGAACAGGCGATGGGCCGGCCCGCGACCCCGGCCACCGACGTGTACGCCCTCGGCGCCCTCGCCGTCCACGTCGCCGGCGGCAACCCGCCCTTCGGCGACGGACCGGACCCGTCGACGCTCTACCGGACCGTCCACGAGGAGCCGGACCTCACCCCGGTCCCGGCGGGCCTGCGCGAGCTGCTGCTGCACTGCCTCGCCAAGCGGCCCGAGGACCGGCCCACCACCGCCGAGGTGATCGCCGCCGCCCGGAGCCACCCGGCGGTCGGCGGGCACCTCAGGTTCGGCGACGACTGGCTGCCGCACCGTCTGACCAGCCAGATGACCCGGCACGCCGAGCTGCCGCAGGTGCCGGCCGAGGCCGAGCGGGGTGATTCCGACGGGCAGGGCGGTATCGGTGATCCGGGCGGTTCCGGCGGGCAGGGAAGTTTCGGTGATCCGGGCGACCGGACGGACGGGCCGGGCTGGGCCTCGGCCCGTACGGTCCTCGCCCCGGTGGCCGTCCCGACCCCCACCGTCGTCGCGTCCGGGCCGCTGCCGGAGCCCGCCGCGGCCTCCGGGCGGGTGCCGGCGCCCTCGGCGTCCGGCTCCGTCCCGGTGCCCTCGGCCGGGGGCGGCCCGGCGAGGCGCGCCCGGGCCGGAGGAGGCCGCAGAGGGGCCCTCGGACGAACGGCGCTGATCGCCGCCGTGGCCCTGACCGTCGGCGCCGCGTCGGCGGTGTTCCTGCTCGACGACCCGGACCAGGTGGAGGCCGCCACCGAGGAGGCTCCGGTGTCCGGCACCGCCGCACCGGTCACCCCGGCCCCGCCCGGCCCGTCGGCCCCCACCGGATCCCCGTCCCCCACCCGGTCGGCCCCGACCGCGCCGACCGCTTCCGCACCGCCGCCCGTCACCGACTACGCCGCCGTCTACCGCGGGGTCGAGCTGACCTCGGCGGACTCCTCCTACGAGTTCGACCTCGCCACCGGGACCGTCGTCCCGGTCGACAGCGCGATCTGGTACGTCGGCCGCGGCGACGGCGAGTTCCTCGTCCCGGAGGCCGCCGACACCTTCATCGGCCGGGACGCCGGCCTGGGCGTCGCCGACTGCCTCAAGGGGCTCGGCGCCCGGCCGGCCGGGCGGGTGCCGTTCGGCGCCGTCGGACCGCGCGGCGCGTTCTGCGTCCGGTCCGCGGACGGCCGGGACCTCGCCGTGGTCCGGGTGCTGTCGACCGCCGGCGCGGACGGGCCGGTCAGGGTGTCCCTGGACCAGTACCGCCGCAACGGCTGAGAGCCGCCGCCCCCGCACCGACCGGTGGGGAGCGGCGGCTCTCGGACGTCCCGGGCGGTGCGCGGCCGAAAGGAAGGTCAGGGGTTCCCGGCCGGTTCGGCCGGACCCCCGCCCAACGGACCCCCC
>NZ_JBHVJT010000016.1:27187-38336 GCF_042798815.1 Kitasatospora sp. NPDC057738
TTGTCAGCGCCGGAGGGGGGGGGTGGGGGGGGTGTTTCCTGGAACCGGCACCCCAAAAAGGGGGAAACCCCCCCCCCCCCACACCGGTGGGGGGGGAGCTCCGGCTCTCGGACGTCCCGGGCGGTACGCGGCCGACGGGACGGTCAGGGGTGCCGGGCCGGTTCGGCCGGACCGCCGCCGGACGGACCGCCGCCACCGGAGGGGGCCGTGCCTGACCGGCCGGTGCCTGACGCGGCTCCGCCCGGCAGGGTCCCGCCGGACGGGGTACTGCCGGACTGGCCCTCGCCCGCCGGGGCACCGCCGGGCGGGGCCGCCTCCTCCCGCAGGGCCGCCGTCTCGGACTTCAGGATCCGCATCGACTTCCCCAGTCCGCGCGCCATGTCGGGCAGCTTCTTGGAGCCGAACAGCAGCACCAGCACGGCCACCGTCACCAGCACGTGCCAGGGTTCCAGACCATTGCGCAGCATCGCCGCCTCACCCGGCCTTTCATCGTCGTGACCGGGCCGTCCGTTCGGCGGCCCGGTCGTCTCGGGGTGGTTTGGGTGACTTCACCGTAAAGCTTGACTGATTTTTCAGTCAATGCGAGAGTTCAGTCTCGGTGATGCCGGACGACCCCGTCCACCGGGACGACCTCGTCCACCGCCCAACCGGCGCCGCGCGACCGCTCCCCCGGAGCCCGCCCCTTCCGCCGAACCGGAACCACCCCCAGCCCCACCGGAGTCCAGCGTGTCCCAGCCCTCCCTCGCCCGCCGCACGGTACTGCGCTCGCTCGCCGGCGCCGGCGCCATCGCCCTCGGTGCGACCGCCTGCGCCGCCTCCGGCGACGACCCGGCCGACTCCGCGGCCCCGACTGCCTCCGGCACCCCCGGCCAGGCGCCGACGCAAGCGCCCGCACAGCCCCCCGCGTCCACCCCCGCCCCGGCACCCGCCCGCGGACGCCGGCTCGGCGGCGAGTGGGAGAAGCACGAGCGGACCTTCATGGCCTGGCCCGCCTCCGAGAACGTCTGGGGCGAACAGCTCGGGGCCGTCCGCCGGGACATCGCCTCGGTGGCCAGGGCCATCGGCGAGCGCGAACCGGTGGTTCTGCTCGTCCGCCCCGGCCAGGAGGCGTCGGCCCGCAACACCTGCGGCTCGGACGTCGAGCTACTCTCCGTCCCCGTCGACGACCTGTGGGCCCGCGACACCGTCCCGGTCTTCGTGGAGGAGGGCGGAAAGGTCCAGGGCGTCGACTTCAACTTCAGCGGCTGGGGCGGCAAGCAGGAGCACACCAACGACGGCCGGATCGCCCGCACCGTCCTGGAGAAGTACGGGATCGAACGGATCGAGACCCCGGTCACCGCCGAGGGCGGCTCCTTCGAGACCGACGGCGAGGGCACGCTGCTGGTCACCGAGAGCTCCGTGGTCAACGAGAACCGCAACCCGGGCCGCACCCGCGACGAGATCGAGGCGGAACTCAAGCGGGTGCTGGGCCTCACCAAGGTGATCTGGCTCGCGGGCGTCAAGGGCAAGGACATCACCGACGCCCACGTCGACTGCCTCGCCCGCTACGCCGCCCCCGGGGTCGTCCTGCTGGACCGGGCCTTCCCCGGCACCCCGCCGGACGTCTGGTCCCGCTCGGCCGACCAGGCCCGCGCCGTCCTCGCCGAGGCCACCGACGCCGCCGGCCGGAAGCTCAAGGTGATCGAGATCGGCCAGCCCGACCCGGACCGGATCACCGGCCGGGGCGACGCCTTCGTCTCCTCGTACATGAACTTCTACATCGGCAACAAGGGCGTCTACCTGCCGAAGTTCGGTGACGCCAAGGCCGACGGCCACGCCCAGGAGGTCTTCAGGGACCAGTTCCCGGGCCGCGAGATCGTCCCCCTGCCGATCGACACCATCGCCGGCGGCGGGGGCGGCATCCACTGCGCCACCCACGACCAGCCCGCCGGCTGACCCCGCCGTCCCGCACCCGTCCCCCTCTGTCCCGCACCGTCCCGCACCGTCCCGCACCGTCCCGCACCGAGGGAGAACGGAACCCCTGTGCAGCTGACCCCCACCGAACGCGACCGGCTGCTGATCTTCACGGCCGCCGAACTCGCCCGCGCCCGCCGCGCCCGCGGCCTGCGGCTCAACGTCCCCGAGGCCGTGGCGCTCATTTCGGACACCGTCTGCGAGGCCGCCCGCGACGGCCTCCGGCTGGCCGAGGCCGTCCGGCGGGGACGCTCCGTCCTCGCCGCCGACGATGTGCTGCCCGGCGTCCCCGACCTGGTCACCGAGATCCAGGTCGAGGCCGTCTTCGAGGACGGCACCCGGCTCGCCGTCATCGCCGACCCGTTCGGCGGCGGCACCCTCGGCGCGGCCGCGCCGGGCGCCGTCCTCCACCACGGCGACCCCGGCGGCGGCACGAGCGGCCACGGCCACGGCGACGGCCGCACAGCGCCCGGGCCGGAGCCCGTGCACACCCTTACCGTGCGCAACACCGCGGACGTGCCGATCTCGGTCACCTCGCACTTCCACTTCTTCGAGGTCAACCCGCGGCTCGCCTTCGACCGCGCCGCCGCCTACGGCACCCACCTCGCGGTACCGGCCGGCTCCTCGGTGCGCTTCGACCCCGGCGCCACCGTCGAGGTCGACCTGGTGCCGATCGGCGGCGAGCGCGTCGCGATCGGTTTCGCGGGGCTGGTGGACGGCCCGCTGGACTCGCCGCGGGCACGGCAGGAGGCCCTGCGCCGGGCGGCCGAGCAGGGCTACCTCGGAGCGGCCGAACAGGGCCGCTCCGGAGCCGCCGAACAGGGCCGCCCCGGAGCAGTCGACGACGGGCAGGAGAACCAGCCGTGAGCAGCAGCATCGAAGCGTCCGAGTACACCGCCGTGCACGGCCCGCGCGCCGGGGACCGGGTCCGGCTCGGCGACAGCGGTCTGGTCGTCCGGGTCGAATCCGACTCCCAGCGGCCGGGCGACGAGTTCCTCGTCGGCTTCGGCAAGACCGCCCGCGACGGCCTGCACCTCAAGGCCGCCGCCGTCCGGGACACCTGCGACCTCGTCATCAGCAACGTGCTGGTGATCGACGCGATCCAGGGCATCCGCAAGACCTCGATCGGCATCCGGAAGGGCCGGATCGCCTCCATCGGGCGGGCCGGCAACCCGGACACCCTGGACGGCGTGGACGTGGTCGTCGGCACCGGGACGGCCATCGTCTCCGGCGAGGGCCTGATCGCCACCGCCGGCGCCATCGACACCCATGTCCACCTGATGTCCCCGCGGATCATGGAGGCCTCGCTGGCCTCCGGCGTCACCACCGTCATCGGCCAGGAGTTCGGCCCCGCCTGGGGCGTCGGCGTCAACTCGCCCTGGGCACTGCGCCACGCCTTCAACTCCTTCGACGCCTGGCCCGTCAACATCGGCTTCCTGGGCCGCGGTTCGTCCTCCCACCCCGCCCCGCTCGTCGAAGCCCTCGCCGAGGGCGGGGCCTGCGGCTTCAAGGTCCACGAGGACATGGGCGCGCACACCCGCGCCCTGGACACCGCGCTGTCCGTCGCCGAGGCCCATGACGTCCAAGTGGCCCTGCACACCGACGGGTTGAACGAGTGCCTCTCGGTCGAGGACACCCTGAGCGTCCTCGACGGGCGGACCATCCACGCCTTCCACATCGAGGGCTGCGGCGGCGGGCACGTCCCCAACGTGCTCAAGATGGCCGGCGTGCCGAACGTCATCGGCTCCTCCACCAACCCCACCCTGCCCTTCGGGCGGGACGCGGTGGCCGAGCACTACGGCATGATCGTCTCCGTCCACGGTCTCAAGACCGACCTGCCCGGCGACGCCGCGATGGCCCGCGACCGCATCCGGGCCGGCACCATGGGCGCCGAGGACGTCCTGCACGACCTCGGGGCCATCGGCATCACCTCCTCCGACGCCCAGGGCATGGGCCGGGCCGGCGAGACGGTGCGCCGCACCTTCGCCGTGGCCGGCAAGATGAAGGCGGAGCGCGGCCCGCTGGAGGGCGACGGCCCGGACGACGACAACGAGCGCGTGCTGCGCTACATCGCCAAGCTCACCGTCAACCCGGCCATCGCCCACGGCCTCTCCCACGAGGTCGGCTCGATCGAGATCGGCAAGCTCGCCGACATCGTGCTGTGGCAGCCGGCCTCCTTCGGCGCCAAGCCGCAGCTGGTCCTCAAGGCGGGCTTTCCCGCCTACGGCGTCACCGGTGACCCCAACGCCGCCACCGAGACCTGCCAACCGCTCGTCCTGGGGCCCCTGTTCGGCGCTCACGGCGCCACGCCGGCCGACCTCTCCGTCGCCTTCACCAGCCGCGCCGCCGCCGAGTCCGGCACCCGGGACCGCCCCTACGACACCATGACCACCCGGCGCCGCCGCGTCGCGGTCCGCCACACCCGCGGGATCGGCCCGCGCGACATGGTCCGCAACACCCGCCTCGGCGAGGTCCTCGTCGACTCGCGCGAGGGTCTCGTCACCCTCGACGGCACGCCGCTGCGGTCCTCCCCCGCCGAGGAAGTCCCGCTGAACCGGCTGTACTTCCTCTGAGCCGCCCGCACTCCGCCGGCCTCCGTCGGGCAGCCGCCCGCCGTCCGAAGAGGGCCCGCACGGCGCCGCCCCGGGCACCCTCGTGCCCGGGGCGGCGCCGTGCGCGGTGCCGTCAGTAGGTGACGATGCCCGGGTCGGAGAGGCCGGGGGCGCCGGTCTCGACGTGGCCGGCGAGGCGGCGCACGAAGTCGGCGGTCGCGCCCGAAGTGACGGTCACGTCGTACCAGTTGCGGCAGGCGCTCAGGTCGACGGTGCACGTGACGGTCGCACCCCGGCGGACGGTGAGGGCCTGCGGCGTGCCGCCGTAGGCGTTGGTGAGGGTCAGCACGACGTCCGCGGCGCCCGCGTTGGTGAGGGTGAGGTCGAGGTTGCCGGTGGTCGCGTTGTGGCGGGCGGCGACCTCGGGCCCGGCGGTCTTGCCGGGGTTGCGGAAGCGGCGCAGGAAGCCGTTGGGGCCGAACACGGTGAGGTCCGTGACGCCCTTGGAGTACGTGGTGTTCCAGGCGTCCGCGATCGTCCGGCCCGCCTCCGTGGTGTACGTCCACGGACCGTCGGTGCGGTTGGGCGAGGTCACCAGGAACTGGGCGCCCGCCGCCGCGCCCGCGCTGAAGGTGAGGCGGTACTTGCCCGCGGCGGTGTCGGCCGCCCCGTCCACGTACGGCGCGTACGCCAGCGGGCGGGTGGGCTTCGCGCCCGCCTCCTGCTTCGGCATGGTGCCGGTGGCGGGCGGGGTGGGCACGTAGTCCGGGTGGCGGTTGCGGTCCGCCGGGGCGTAGCCGGCCGTCGAGGGGAGCGCCGCCGCGGTCGTGTTCGACGCGGTGAAGTCGAAGGCGGAGGTCAGGTCGCCGCAGATGGCGCGCCGCCAGGGCGAGATGTTGGGCTCCTGGACGCCGAAGCGGCGCTCCATGAAGCGGATGATCGAGGTGTGGTCGAAGGTCTCCGAGCAGCTGTAGCCGCCGGTGCTCCAGGGCGAGACGACCAGCATCGGGACCCGCTGGCCGAGCCCGTACGGTCCGGCCGAGTAGCCGATGCCGCCGCCGAAGTAGTCGGCGGTGGTCGCCACGGTGGACAGGCCCTGCGAGGCGGAGGAGGGCGGGAACGGCGGCACGACGTGGTCGAAGAAGCCGTCGTTCTCGTCGTAGGTGATGAACAGCGCCGTCCTGGCCCACACGTCGGGGTTGGACGTCAGCGCGTCCAGCACCTGGGAGACGTACCAGGCACCGTAGTTGGCGGGCCAGTTGGGGTGCTCGGTGAAGGCCTCGGGGGCGGCGATCCAGGAGATCTTCGGCAGGGTGCCGGCCTGCACGTCGCGCCGCAGGTGGTCGAACAGGCCGTCGCCCGCCTTGGCGTTGGTGCCGGTGCGGGCCTTGTCGTACAGCGGGTCGCCCGGCTTGGCGTTGCGGTAGTTGTTGAAGTAGAGCAGCGAGTTGTCGCCGTAGTTCCCGCGGTACGCGTCGCCGATCCAGCCCCACGAGCCGGCCGCGTCCAGTCCGTCGCCGACGTCCTGGTAGATCTTCCAGGAGATCCCGGCCTTCTCCAGCCGCTCGGGGTAGGTCGTCCAGCTGTAGCCGGCCTCCTGGTTGCCGAGGACCGGACCGTTGCCGGCGACCCCGTTGCCGGTGCAGCCCGTCCACATGTAGTAGCGGTTCGGGTCGGTGGAGCCGATGAACGAGCAGTGGTAGGCGTCGCAGATGGTGAACGCGTCGGCGAGCGCGTAGTGGAAGGGGATGTCCTGGCGGGTCAGGTAGGCCATCGTGGTGGCCGTCTTGGCGGGCACCCACTGGTCGTACTTGCCGCTGTTGAAGGCCTTGTGGCCGCCGGCCCAGTCGTGGTTGAGGTCCTGGACGAACTGCATCCCGAGGTCGCTGACCTGGGGCCGGAACGGCAGCACCTCCCGCTTGAGGCCGTCCGTCTGGTGCCACACCGAGCTGCCGCTCGGCAGGGTGACCGGGCGGGGGTCGCCGAAGCCCCGGACGCCCTTCAGCGCCCCGAAGTAGTGGTCGAACGAACGGTTCTCCTGCATCAGCACGACGATGTGCTCGACGTCCTGGAGGGTGCCGGTGCTCCCCTGCGGGGCGATGGACGCGGCGCGCGCGATGCTCTGCGAGAGCGACGAGAACGCGACGGTGGCACCGGCGAGTTGGAGGAAGCGACGACGATTCAGCTCTGCCATGGGTGGATTGACCTCAGCATGTCAGGAGGGTGGAGGACGGCGCCCCCAAGGACAGCGCGCGCGGGGTACCAACCGGCGGCCCGTTCATGACCGGCCGCCGTACGGCAGACGAACGCATCAAGTTGTACGGACAAGGTGTGAATCCGCTTCCGTGCGCCGTGAAGTCCACCAGCGCGCCCCGGTGCGAAGGGTGCGCAGGTGGTGCGCCGGACCGCAGACTGGGTCCCGACCCCTCACCGGAGGAACGACGATGCCCACCGCCAGCCGACCACCGGCCCCTCCCGTCGCACCCGGACGGCTCCCGCTGATCGGCCACGCGCTCGCACTGTGGCGGCGTCCGCTGGAGTTCCTCGACAGCCTCACCGCCTACGACCCGATCGTGGCCACCCACCTCGGCCCGAAGCCCAGCTATGTGCTGACCGGCCCCGACCTGGTCCACCGCGTACTGGTCACCGAAGCGGCGAACTACGCCAAGGGCCGCTCCTTCGACAAGCTCCGCCCCTACCTCGGGAACGGACTCGCCACCTCCGAAGGGGCCTTCCACCTCCGCCAACGGCGCCTGGTGCAACCGGCGTTCCACCACCAGCAGATCGCCCACTACGTCGACACCATGGCGCGGCTGGCCGCCGAGCGCGCCGACTCCTGGCGGCCCGGTCAGGTGGTCGACGTCACCCGGCAGATGCTGGAGCTGTCCCTCGCCATCGTCACCTCGACGCTGTTCTCCACCTCCCTCGACGCCTCCGCCGCCGCCGAGATCCGCCACGCCATGCCCGTCGTCCTGCACGGCATGTACACCCGGGTGCTGGACCCCACGAACCTGTGGCACCGGCTCCCCACACCGGGCAACCGCCGCCGCGCCGACGCCCACGACCGGCTGCGCCGCGCCATCGACCACCTGATCCACGCCGACCGGGCCGACCGGGCCGACCGCACGAGCGGGCGACCGGACCTGCTGTCGATGCTCCTGCAGGCCCGGGACGCCGACAGCGGCGAGGCCATGACCGACCGCCAGCTCCACGACGAACTCATCACCCTGCTGGTGGCCGGCACCGAGACCGCCGCCGGCGGGCTCGCCTGGCTCTTCCACGAACTGGGCCGGCACCCGCACCTCGACCGGCGACTCCACCAGGAGCTGCACGACCACGCCGTACTCCCCCTCACCGCCGACCAGTTGCCCCGGCTCGGCCACACCCGTCGCGTCGTCGACGAGGCCCTTCGGATGCGCAACCCCGGAGGCATCACGATCCGCCGCGCGATCACCGACGTCGAACTCGGCGGCTACCGCTTCCGCGAAGGCACCGAGTTCATCTTCAGCGCCCTCGTCCTCCACCGGAACCCCCGGCACTTCCCCCATCCCCTGCGCTTCGACCCCGACCGCTGGCTGCCCGACCGGCCCCCCGCCCCGCGCGGCGCGTTCGTCCCCTTCGGCGCCGGCCACCACCTGTGCATCGGGGAGGCCTTCGCGCGCACCGAGATGCTGACCGTGGCCGCGACCGTGGCGAGCCGCTGGCGGCTGACGCCCGCCCCGGGAGCACGGGTCCGGGGCGTCATGACCAGCACCAACCACCCCGACAACCTCCTCATGACGGTGGAACCGCGCCCAGAAGCCGACTGAACCACCCGCACCGACCGGAAGCCGACCGGAAGCCGACCACCCCGAACGGCGGGCCCGGTGCGCGGCGATCAGGTCGCGGTACCAGCCGTACGAGGCCTTCGGGGTGCGGTGCCGCGTCGCGAAGTCGACGTGGACCAGGCCGAAGCGCTGGCGGTAGCCCTCGGCCCGTCGAACAGCCTGTCGTTCCATCCGTGACGGTACTCCGCCAAGTCGTCGAGGAGAAGGTCGGCAAGCCAGCCGGAGGTACGGACCGGTGACGGGCAGCGCCGGCCGAAGCGCCGCCGCGTCACGGCGCGCGTGCGGTGCCGCCCGGCTCAGAGCCAGCCGCGACGGCTCGCCTGGACGCCGAGCTGGAAGCGGGTCCGCGCGCCGAGCAGCTCCTGGAGACGGGTGATGCGGCGGGCCACCGTCCGCTCGCTGACGCCGAGTTCGCGGGCGATCGACTCGTCGGTCAGGCCACCGCTGAGAAAGCTGAGGAGCCGCCGGTTCTCGGCGGTGGCAGTCGTCGCGAGATCGTCCCCCGTCTCGGCGGCGGGCAGCGGGACGGCGATCTGCCAGAACGACTCGAAGATGCCGATCAGCGCGTCGAGGAGGTCCGACCGCTGCACGAGGATGTGGTGGCGGCGGTCCCAGTCGCTCGCGGGAGGACACACCAGGGCGAAGCGGTCGTCGCACACGGCCATGTTCAGCGGAACGTCGGGAAAGACCCGTGCTCGCTCGCCGAGTTCCACGGAGGTCCGGACGGCCGCCCTGGCGGCCCGGTCGCGCAGGACGTGGGATCCGTAGACGACCGAACACGTGACGCCGCGTGCCAGGGCGTCCCGACTTCCCGGGGCCAGGGTGTTGGACTGCGCCGATCGGCCGGTGTAACCGATGGTCAGGGCGCGGATCTGCTCGGTGGCCTCGTCGTAGAGCCGCCGGACGAGTGCGCTGCGGGCCGCCGCCGTCCGGGCGATCTCGATGTAGTCGGCTCCTCCGACGTGGTGGTCGCGCCAGAAGCGGGACAGCTCCTCGATGCCGCTGCGCAGCGCGGCGAGTTCCCTGCTGCGGCTCTCCACCACCGCGTCGAGGGCAGCCCGCGGGGGGCGGGCGACCAGCTGCGGTCCGTCCGGTTCCACCAGGCCGAGCCCGGTCAGTTCGCCGATCGCGGTGCTCATGGCACGCGAGCTCACGCTCAGGGCGCTCGCCAGTTCCGGCACCGCCGCCGGGCCGCGCTCGACGAGGGCGAGGTAGGCATTCTCGGCCGTTTTGCTGATATCTATACCAACAATCGAATGCATATGCCAATTCTCGCACGTACGGTCCCCACCGGGCGAGTGCCGTCGGACACAGCGCCCCGCGTCCGTTTCAGCACGGTGGGCGCGGTCGTCCGGTGCTCCCCGAGGACGTGGTGGTCCGGCGCTCTCCGAGGACATGTGGGACCTGTCTGCTTCCTGCCATGCCGGATTTCGACACAGCGAACTCTTCAGTAACAGATCCGTTCCTCGCAAACTCTGCATACGGCACAGCCGACCGTTCCCCCCTCCGCCGGAAACCCCCATGTCGTCTCGCACATCTAGGAGTTCACTCGTGAAGAAGACCCTCGCCTGGGCCGTCACCGTGGTGACGGCGGCGACCTGCACCCTCGGTGCCGCCCTGCCGGCCGTGGCCGCCGACACCACGACGCCCCCCGCCGCCACGTCAGCCGCCGTCACCTCCGCCGCCCCCGGCTCCACGTTCGACACCTCCCGCCTCTCCCCGGACCTGAAGGCCCTCGCCGACCAGGCCCTGGCCCAGCTGCCCGCCGACTGGCAGCAGCACCGCGATGCCGCCACGGCCGCGTTCGGCATCCACGACACCCAGTGGGCCGCCCTCCGCGACAGCGTCATCAACCCGGGTGACTACCAGTGCGAGAGCAACGCGCTGAGGGACTACCAGCGCACCCTGCTCCAGGGCGCCAACTTCGAGCCGCTCTTCTTCCTCTACTTCCTGGGCGTGTTCGACATGCCCACCTACGACGCGCTGTACTTCGGCAGCGAGTCGAAGTCCAACACCTTCGGCGTCAACGGCGAGTACACCAACGAGCTGACGTCCGAGAGCAAGGACCTGAAGAGGTTCTGGGACATCCACTCCGACGACATCCAGCTCGTGCCGATGCACGGCCGCGAGCTCTTCTCCTCCCCGGAGCGGCTGGCCCCCGTGGTGAGCCTGATGTACGGCATCCCGGAGGAGAACCGCAAGGTGGCGCTGGGCCTGGCCTCGCTGATCATCCACGTGATCAACCTCGACCCGGTCCTCCAGGGCGGCGACAACCCGTTCTTCACCCTCAACGCGTTCGCCTTCTCCGAGAAGGGCGCCCCGCACCCGGCGGGCATCGGCGACCGCATCGTCATGGGTGACGGCATCCTGGAGGCCATGCGGGCCATCGGTCTGGGCACCACCGCCCCGCGCGCCATCCTCGCCCACGAGTTCGGCCACCACGTGCAGTACGAGGACGACCTGATCGGCGACCGGGACGGCACGCCGGAGGGCAGCCGCCGCGTCGAGCTGATGGCGGACGCGTACGGCACCTACTTCCTCACCCACTCGCGCGGCGAGGCCCTCAACGCCAAGCGCCTGCTGGACTCCGAGAAGTCCTTCTACCAGGTCGGCGACTGCGCCTTCTCCAGCCCCGGCCACCACGGCACCCCCAACCAGCGCTTCGCGACCGCCTCGTGGGCCGCCGGCGTGGCCAACGACGCCGCCAACCAGGGCCACATCCTGCCCTCGCTGACGTTCGACGCGCTCTTCGAGACGAAGCTCCCGGACCTCGTCAAGCCGGACGCGACGAACTGAGCACCCCGAACGACCGGTTAC
>NZ_JBHVJT010000016.1:38346-95251 GCF_042798815.1 Kitasatospora sp. NPDC057738
CACCTTCACAACCCCCGCAAACACCACCACCAACAACCCCCCCCCCCCCCCCCATCCTTCCACCCCCACAAGCCCCCGCCCCCCCCTGGCCCGGTCGGCCGGTCGGCCGGTCGGCCGGTCGGCCGACCGACCGACCGACCGGGGCACTGTTGTCGAACAACGCCTCAACTACGGCTCCACGCAGGTCGGTTGCCGCTGCGGGCACTTGAGCAGTGACACGAAGTCCCGGACCGCGACGACGTGGTGCTCGTGGAAGGTCCGGACCCGCTCGACCGGGGACGGAATGCCCGGTCAGGTGACCAGGCCGTGGCGGTAGGCATGGACGACGGCCTGGACCCGGTCACGGAGTTGAAGTTTGGTGAGGATGCGGGAGACGAAGGTCTTGACGGTCTCCTGGCTGATGACGAGGGTTGCGGCGATCTCGCGGTTGGAGAGGCCGTCGGCGATGAGGCGGAGAACTTCCAGTTCGCGAGGTGTGAGCGGGATGTCTCGGTGGGTCTTCTCGGCGGGGCGGATGCGGGCGGCGTAGCGCCCGACGAGGCGGCGTGTCACGTCGGGGTCGAGGAGGGCCGCTCCGGTGGCCACGGTCCGGATGCCGTGGAGCAGTCGGTCCGGAGGGGCGTCCTTGAGGAGGAAGCCGCTGGCGCCGACGCGCAGTGCCTCGTAGACGTATTCGTCCAGGTTGAACGTGGTCACCACGAGGACCTTGGCGGGGTGGGGCACTCCGACGCCGGCCAGCAGGCGGGTGGCTTCGAGGCCGTCGAGGACCGGCATGCGGATGTCCATCACGACGACGTCGGGTCGCACCTTGCGGGCGAGGTCGACCCCGGTCCGTCCGTCTCCGCACTCGCCCGCCACCTCCATGTCGGGCTGGGCGCCAATGATGGTGACCAGGCCGGTGCGGACCAGCATCTGGTCGTCGCAGACCAGGACCCGGATCGGTGCGCTCACGAGGTGCCGTCGGCGGGGATGCGCGCCCGGACGGTGAAGCCGCCGTCCGGGCCGCGGCCGGCGCTGAAGTCGCCGCCCAGAACGTCGACGCGCTCGCGCAGGCCCGCCAGGCCCCGTCCGCTGCCGGAGGCGACGGCGGTGGCGGTGGCGGCGGGTGAGCCGGTTCCGTCCGTGCTGACCTCCACGGTGATCTCCCTCTCGCAGCGCTGAACCCGCACGGAAGTGCGGCTGCCGTGAGCGTACTTGAGGGCGTTGGTCAGTGCTTCCTGCACCACCCGGTAGGCGACGAGGTCGGCGCTGCCGGTCGAGGCGGGCGCTGTGCCCCGCTCGGTGAAGTCCACGGGCTGTCCGGCCCGGCGGGTCTGCTCGACGAGCGTGAGGACCCTGCCGACGGCCGGTGTCCTGGCCTGCGCGGCCTCCGCCGGGCCGACGCCGTGGTCGGTGCCGTGGTCGGTGCCGTGACCGGGGTTGAGCAGGTCCAGCAGGTGACGCAGGTCGGTGAGGGCGCGGCGGCCGGTGTCGCTGACAGCGGTCAGGGACTGCTCCAGCCGCTCGGGTGCGGCGGTCAGGTAGCGGGCGGCCTCGGCCTGGACGACCATCGCGGTCACGTGGTGGGTCACCACGTCGTGCAACTCGCGGGCGATGCGGCCGCGTTCGGCAGTTCGGGTCTCGGCAGCCACACGCTCGCGGCGTGCGGCCTCCGCGGCCCGCGCGGAACGCAGCCACGCCCCGGCTCCCCAGGCCAGGGCGAGCGCCAGGTAGAACGTCACGAACCCCGTCGCCGTCTCGCCGCCCGAACCGAGCCGGGCGAGCGCGATCGCCAGCGGCACGTACGCCACGGACAGCAGGACCACGGTGGTGCGCCGGCGCCGCTCCAGATGGAAGCCGGCACTGATCAGCGCGACGGGCAGGGCGGTGCCGGCGGCCGAGTGGTAGCCGCACAACTGGTCAAGGGCGAAGCCGCACGCCACCAGCGCGAGACAGCTGACCGGCCACCGCCGGCGCACCACGAGGGAGAGGCATTCGAGCGCGAGGGCCACCACGGCCAGCGCGTCGAAGGGGCGGGTCGGCAGATCCCCGACCTGCGT
This sequence comes from Kitasatospora sp. NPDC057738, assembly GCF_042798815.1. Taxonomy (NCBI): domain Bacteria; kingdom Bacillati; phylum Actinomycetota; class Actinomycetes; order Kitasatosporales; family Streptomycetaceae; genus Kitasatospora; species Kitasatospora sp. NPDC057738. The sequence goes on from NZ_JBHVJT010000016.1 coordinate 40,386, forward strand.
CCCGTGGCCGCTCAGACCCGGCAGGAACGACGCGACCAGGAACAGTGTCCCGAGAGGGAGGTCGCGGAGGGTGACGTCGAGCCGGCGCCACACCTGACCGGCCCCCTGAAGGCTCATCACCGGGCGAGTGCAGCCGGGGCGTCGACGCGCTCGGCACGCCGGCGGGGGACGATGTGGCCGCGCCGACGGGCCAGCCACAGGAAGACGACTGTGAGCAGCGCGCCGAACAGCGTCGCGTGCGCGCTGGCCTCCGGGCCGAACTCGCCGCCGGTGATCAGCTTGGCCCCCGACGTCGAGGCGTCCAGCAGTCCGTGCGTGTCGCCGTTGCCCGAGACCTCGGTGCCGAAGATGCCGGACTCCGCGAAGTTCCAGCCGAAGTGCAGGCCGATCGGCAGCCACAGGGAGCGGGTGGCGGCGTACGCGGCGGCGAGCATGCCGCCGGCCTCGATGGCGATGGCGACGCCGCCCAGCAGGGTGGCGTCCTTGTTGAGCAGGTGGGACGCACCGAACACGGTGCCGGACAGGGCCAGCGCGAGGTACGTTCCGAGGCCGCGCTCCACGAGCCGGAAGAGCAGGCCGCGGAACATCAGCTCCTCCGTGACGGCGGCGCCCGCCATGAAGCCGACCAGCCCGATCGCCCCGGTCGGCGAGCCGAGGCCGTGCACCTCGTAGTCCCCGAGGAAGTAGATGTTCGCGATGACGGATCCGAACATCGCGACCCCGATCACCAGCCCCCGCAGGAGCGCCCCGGGCGCTCCCCCGCGGGCCAGTTCCGTGACCGGGCGCCGCTCGGTGCGCCCCACGACCCATCGGTAGACGAGCACCGAGAGCACGACCGTCAAGCTGCCCACGAGGAGCGAGAGCCACGGGTTGTCCTGGACCGCGGCGGCACTTTGGCCGCAGACCGCACCGACCAGGATCACGGCCAGGACCTGCCACACCGGTTTCATGACGACTCCTTCTTCGGTTCCGTTTCCGGTTCCCAGTCCGGTCCGCGACCGAGGCGCCGCGGCTGAACTGAACGTTAGGGAGACGGTGATCAGGAGTCGTCACCTCACAGGGGACACCTGCGCGTAGCTCTCACGGGGGACAGAACCCCGATTCCGGTCCGCTACCGCGCCGCGAGCTTCGCCCGGTGGGCGGCGATCAGGTCGCGGTACCAGGCGTACGAGGCCTTCGGCGTGCGCCGCTGCGTCGCGAAGTCGACGTGGACGATGCCGAAGCGCTGGTGGTAGCCCTCGGCCCATCGAACAAGCTGCCGTTCCATCCGTGACGGTACTCTGCCAAGCCGTCGAGGAGAAGGTCGGCAACCACCTCCTCGACCGCGATGCGGATGCCCTCGCCGTCGAAGTCGCCGTGGTAGCGCAGGAATGCGCCGTCGTCGGAGAGTCGGCGCAGCAGGTCGATCACGGCGGTGTTGGGCCAGCCGGAGATGCAGACCAGTGGCGGGCAATGCCGGCCGAAGCTCAGATCCGTTCCGCACGGCCGGCGGGGGCCGGGCCAAGGATCACGACGGTGTCTCCCGTCTGCGGAGACGGGATGTCGTGTTCGGTGACCGGAACCAGGCGGCCGTCGGTGCGCACCACGAACAGGGCGTCGTGCCCTGCCGGCGTCGCGCCGTTCACCGGTTGCGCCACGACGTCGGCCCCGGCACCGTACCGGCGCATCAGCCGAGGCCTGGTGAGCCCGGCACCGAACAGGATGTCACCGCCCAGGAACGGGGCGACGACGCCGTGGCTGGCTGCCGGAGGCCCGATCCGGTAGACCGGTCCTTCCACGCTTCCCCGCAGGACCACCGACGCCAGTGCGTTGAAGTCGTCCTCGGCAGTGAGAAGCAGTACCACGGTGATGCCCTCCAGCTCGGCGCCTTCCCCGGTGGCTGCCGCCAGCAGTTCTCCGGGTGCCAGCTCGAGTCCGGCTTGTTCGATGCGCTCACGCTGTTCTTCGAGACCGGCCCAGAGCAGCACCTGAAGACCAGCGGCTTTCAGGGCCAGGCCCAGGTCGACCACCCAGGGCTCACCGCCCACCAGCAGCGGCCGGGAACGGCCCGAGCGCACGACCCCCAGGCGTCGGGCGACGAGCGTCGCGGTCAGCCCGTAGAGCGTCACCGTGGCGACGATGACCACGAAGGTAGCCGGGAGGATCTTCGAGGCGCCGACGATCCCCTTGTTGACGAGGCCGGCCGAGAAGGTCGAGGCGGTTGATGCCGCGATGATGCCGCGCGGCGCCATCCAGCCGAGGAAGGCACGCTCCCTGCGGGGAATGTCAGTGCCGAGCGTGGACACCAGAGCCACCAGCGGCCTGGCGACGGCAACCAGGACGGCCGAAAGGCTCAGCGCGGGGAGCAGTACGTGCCGCAGCGACTGCGGTGTCACGGTGGCCGAGATGGAGACGAAGAGCACCCCGAGGATCAGGGTGACCAGTGTCTCGAAGAACGGCCGACGCACTGGGAAGTCGAAGCGTCGCAGGTTGGTGACAGCCAGGCCCATCACGACTGCGGCGATCAGCCCGGTGTCTTCGCGGAGCACGTCGCAGACCGCCGCCACGCCGATCACCACGGCGAGCTGCGCGGCGGTGCCGAGCACCTCGCCCAGCCGCAGTCCCTGCACCAGCGCCCACAGCAGGACCGCTCCGACGGCCCCACCGGCCAGGCCGACGCCCACGCTCCCCAGGAAGTGTGCCGCCCCGCTCCCGAACCGACCCCTGGTACTGGCGTCGACCGCGTGGAAGACGAGCGCGCCCAGGATCGCACCCACCGGATCGATCAGCGAGCCCTCCCAGACCAGGAGGTGCCGCAGCCGGTCCGTCGGGCGGACGAAGCTGAGCAGCGGTCCCACGACAGTCGGCCCCGAGACCACCAGGATGGCCCCGAGCATCACGGCCGCTCCGTAGTCCAGGCCGAGCAGCGGTTTCGACACGAGCGTGCCGATCGCCCAGGTGAGAAGCACCCCGATCCAGATCAGCCGGATGACGACGCGGCGCATGTGCCCCTGCAACTTCGCCAGGTCGAGCCCGAGACCGGCGTCGTAGAGGATCACCGCCACGGCGAGCGACACCAGAGGCGAGAAGGCTGCGCCGAGCAGTCGCTGGGGATCGACGTCGCTGGTCAGCGCGCCTGCGGTGAAGCCGACGGGCAGCAGGACGATCAGGGCGGGGACGTGCAGTCGGCTGGCCAGGATCTGCGAGCCGACGGCGAGCACCAGGATCAGGCTCGTCCCGATGAGGATCTGGTTCGTCGTCATGTCATTGCTCCGGCAGGCCAGTTCACCGGAGGGGCTGGTAGCGGCTCTTGCCGGCCGGCCAGCGGCCGAGCAGCGGCGTCAGGGTGACGATCGCCCGGTCCTCGTGTTCCGCCCACCAGGTGCGCATCGGCGCGAGTCCGGCTCCCCCCGAAGCGGACGCGAACGTCGTCGGAAGCTCCATCACGAACGGGGCGGCGTGCCTCGGGTGGACAGGAGGACGGCTCCGAGTACCACAGCCAGGCGCGCGATCCACGCGAGCAGGACGGCAAGCCCGTTGCGTACGCCGTTCCGCGCCTGGAGGATCAGGATGAACGCGGCGATCGGCACCGGTTCCGGAGTGATCGCCAGGCCGATGAGGACGAGGTCGAGGAACCATGGCCTCGGTCACTTCCCCCATGGCGAGATGCCCCATCTGACGGTGTGCCGCTCGCCCGGTCCGAGGGCGACGATCGACGCACCGTTGCGGAGGGCGTCCGGCGGACAGGACATCGGTTCAATGGCGACCGCGCGACGACGTTCCCCCTCCGGCAGGGTGTCGCCGGTGTACACCTGCAGGAAGTCCGCCCCCTCGCCGAGCCAGACATCCGTACCGTGTTCCCCCGACGGGTGGGCCAGGCGTACCACGGCACGACCACGGGCGTCCCGGTCGAGATCGCCGAACGGGGTGTCCAGGTGCTGGGCGCCGATCGCCCTCGGTGTGCGGAAGTCGTACGGCGTGCCCGCGACCGGTTCGACGGCCACGGGCAGGCCCAGGTCATCGGTGCGGACCCAACTCCGCGCCGGAACGGTCAGCACCGCGTCGTCGACCGTGGCCGTGCCGACGGTGAGGTAGGGATGCTGGCCCACCCCGTACGGTGCGACGCTCGCGCCCTGGTTCAGAGCGGTCACGGCCACCTCGAGGCCCTCGTCGCCCAGGACGTACTCGGCTCGGACCCGCAGGTGGAAGGGATAGCCCGGCTGCGGCCACAGCGTGACTTCCAGCACGGCTCGGCTGTCCGCCTCCTCCAGCACCTGCCACGAGGTCCAGCGGAGCAGACCGTGGATCGCGTTGCCGTTCACCGGCTCGGTCAGCGGCAGTTGCAGGTCCTGTCCGTGCCATCGGTAGCGGCCGCCCCTGACCCGGTTCGGCCACGGCACCAGGAGTTGGCCGCGTCCTCCCGTGATCCGGTCGTCGGCAGCGAAGCCGTCGAGCACCGGACGTCCGCCGGTCGCGTAGTCCCGAAGGGCACCGCCCAGTTCGACGATGACCACGGACTGACTCCCATGACGCAACGTCAGCTGCCGTCCGGTCCGGCTCTCGCGCACGCGGCCTCCTCGCACTGCCCGAGGGTGGGCACAACCCACGAACCCGGGCGCCGTGGCGGCCCGACAGGTGCAGGCCCCTCGATCGGCAGGGTGCGGGCGCGCAGGGTCCAAATCAAGCGAGACACGATCCCACCTCCGGAAGAGCTCGGTGGGTTCGCCCTTTGAGACGATTCCTGGCGCGGTGGGCGTCCTCATCAACCGTCCGGTGAAGCTCTCGATGAGATCCCCGCTCCCCGACAGCCCGAGCCGTTCGGCCAGCATGGCCCCCAACGTGCTCTTGCCTGACCCGGAAACGCCCAGAACCACGAGGTTCGTCGTCCGGCGCGGTGATTCCGCGCTTCGTTGCCATGCCACGATCCTCGGACCACTCTTGGGCTGTCGCCTCCCGCAGTGCCGCCGTGGGTGTCAACGGCTGTTTCGAAGGCTGATCTGCCGCCAGATCGCTCGTTGGAACCTGAGTGTGAGGACACCCACCGCGATCAGCACGACGATGTTGAGCAGAAGCTGCAGCAGTGAGCCACGCGCCTCGCTCCAGCTCGCGAAGGCACAGGACACGCCGATGTCAGCGGCCGCCGGGACCGTGGTGACCGAGATGAACACGCCGAGCAGGGCGCTCGTCCTGGCCTGGGTCAGCGACATGATCCCGACCATGCCGGCGAGCACTGCGACGGCCAAGGAGAAGAAGTTCGGCGTGTTGATCAGGTCGGAGACCGGCCTGACACCCAGCGTGAACGCCTTCGGCTGAATTCCCAGACCCCGGACCAGTAACGAGAACAGGAGCGTGAAGGCCACGGCCAGCGAGAAGCCGACGAGCAGCGCAAACAGCCCTTGCCGAATCCGCGGCCCGTTCCTCCGGTCTATGCCCAGAGCCACGCTGGTGATGGCGCCGTACTCGGGCCCCACGACCATTGCCGCGACGATCAGGATCTGGGAGTTGGTGAGGATTCCCACCGAGCCGATGATTCCAGCGATGATCAGATAGACGTAGAAGCTCGGCAGATAGGTCCCCTCGGCCCGGATACGCGCCTCGACCGCCTCCCACACCGGTGCATGCGCGAGCGCCCCGAGCTGGTGTGTCTCCGCCTCCTCCGCGAGTCCGGAGAACGCCATGTCGACCGACTCGATCACGACCGAGCCACGCCGGTCGACGTCCAGCTCACGGAGGTTGCGCAGGACCTCGTTCGCCGCACCTGCCAGCACGTCGCACTCGATGGCGTCGCCGTCCGGGTGACGTGCCGTACCCGCGAGCACGACCAGGTTGAAGACGTAACGGTCGCCGGTCAGCATGTCGACCGTCTCGTCGGTGACGTCCGGCGGAGTCACCAGCCGGAGATGGACCATCTCCATGTAGCCCCTCCGCAGCCGGGGAAGTCCAGTGGCGGCGCGTGCGTACCGCCCGAGGCCAGTACCGCCGGGGGGACGATCGTCGGCAAGTCGAGCGGCCCGGCCGGTACCGCTTCCGGGCGGTCTGGGCCGCGGCCTGTCCCGGTCCTGCCCGCCGACGCCGGGCAGGCACGTGGCTGCTCCGCCTGGAGTACCAGGCGGGCAGACGCGCCCTTCCTGGTCACAGCGGATTCCGGGAGTCGTCGGCACCTGTCGTGGAGCGCGTGCGCGCGGCTGGTCGGATAGTGGAACGCAGGGGGTCCTCCCGAGATTGCGGAGACACCATGGACCGCTACCCGCCTATAGCCGACCACGGCCTGGTGGGCGACCTGCAGACCGCCGCGCTGGTCTCGTCGCAAGGGGTCGTCGACTGGTTCGCAGCTCCTCGCTTCGACTCGCCCAGCATCTTCGCCGCCCTGCTCGACCACGACCGGGGCGGCTACTTCCTCTTCGCACCGGAAGAGACGGAGGTCACGTACAAGCAGCTCTACTACCCCGACACGGCCGTCCTGGTGACCCGGTTCATGTCCCCCGACGGGGTCGGCGAGGTCGTCGACTGCATGCCGCCCGACCGGACGGGCAAGCCCACCGACCGGCACACGCTGATTCGCGTCGTGCGCGCGGTGCGGGGCACCGTGCGGTTCGTCCTGGACTGCCGACCGCGGTTCGACTACGGCCGCGCCACTCACGTACTCGATCTCCAGGGCGAGACCGCGGTGTTCCGTGCCCCGGAACTTGCCGGATACCTGCAGAGCACCTTCCCCGTGGAACGCAACGGGGACGACGTGCGCGGAGAGGTCACGCTGAACGCCGGGCAGCTGGCGGGTGCCGCCTTCACGGTCTGCGGCCCGGACGGGGCCCCGCCCGCGCCGATCACCGTGGAGGAGCTCAACGACCAGCTCTTCGACATCGGCAACTTCTGGCAGGGCTGGCTGCGCACCTCCACCTACCGCGGCCGATGGCCGAACATGGTGAACCGCTCCGCCATCACGCTCAAACTGCTCACCTACCACCCCACGGGCGCCCCGGTCGCCGCGGCGACCATGGGCCTTCCCGAGCAGGTCGGCGGCGAGCGCAACTGGGACTACCGCTACACCTGGGTCCGTGACGGCTCACTGTCCGTCCGAGCACTGCTCGACCTCGGATTCGTCGAGGAGGCCACCCGGTTCACCCACTGGCTGCGCGATCGCTTGGCCGAACGAGCGAGCTCCGACGGCGAGCGTCTGCAGATCATGTACCGGGTCGACGGCGATCCCGACATCCCCGAAGTGATCCTCGACCACTTCGAGGGCTACCGCGGCTCGGCCCCGGTCCGGGCCGGCAACGCCGCCATGGACCAGCTGCAGCTCGACATCTACGGCGAGGCGCTCTACGCCCTGGCCGAGGGCGGCACGGTGGGCCAACAGACGGGCTATCACGGGTGGAAGGCGCTCGCCGCCACCCTGGACTGGCTCGCCGACTCCTGGGACCGTCCCGACGAGGGCATCTGGGAGACCCGTGGCGGACGCAAGGACTTCACCTACAGCCGGGTGATGTGCTGGGCCGCCTTCGACGTCGGGCTGCGTCTGGCCACCGAGTTCAGCAGGCCCGCCGACCTCGCGCGCTGGACCACCGCCCGCAACGCCATCCTCGAGCAGGTGATGACCCGCGGGTGGAGCGACAAGGAGCAGGCTCTCGTCCAGCACTACGACGGGGACGTCCTGGACGCGTCCTTGCTGCTCATCCCCCGGGTCCGCTTCCTCGCTCCCAAGGGCCCGGGCTGGCTGTCCACGCTGGACGCCATCGACCACAAACTCGTCTCCGACAGCCTCGTCTACCGCTACGACCCGGCCGCCTCACCGGACGGTCTGCGAGGCTCCGAGGGCACGTTCAGCCTCTGCACCTTCCTCTACGTCGATGCGATGGCCCGGGCCGGCCGGACCGAGCAGGGGCGCTACGCCTTCGAGAAGATGCAGACCTACGCCAACCACGTCGGTCTCTTCGCCGAGGAGGTCGGGCCGCGCGGGGAGCAACTGGGCAACTTCCCACAGGCGTTCACCCACCTCTCGCTGATCATGGCCGCCACCACCCTCGACGAAGCACTCGACCGCGAACAGACCCGCTGAGCATCCATGACGACGCACACAGGATCCGACGGCCCACCACCGCTGAGTTCGGCCGAGTTCCGCGCGCTCTACCAGCGCGTGCGACGCGAGGCCTTGCGGGACACCGCCGACCGCGGCGCACTGGACACCCTCGCACCGACGCAGGTGCTGGCAGCTGCCGGTGAGGTCCGATCAGGTCGCACCGTCACGCTCGCCGCCGTCATGGAAACCCGGGTGCGCCCCGGCAATCCCGAGCCGTGCGAGCACCAGATGACCGGCGTCGTCGACGGCAACATCGAGGCGAACGGCCTGCAGTTCGCTGCGGACCGCTTCGCCATGAACGTGCACGGCGACGCCGACAGCCACATCGACGCCCTGTGTCACGTCGTCTACGACGGCACACTGCACAACGGCGTGGCCGCGAGCAGCCTGACCGTGACCGGGGCGACGAAGCTGTCCATCGACGTGGCGCGGGACGGAATCGTCGGCCGCGGCGTGCTGCTCGACATCCCCCGTCTGCGCGGCGTGCCGTGGCTCGAACCCGGCGACCACGTGACCGGAGAGGAACTGGCCGCCGCCGAGACCGCGCAGCATCTGCGGGTCACTCGAGGGGACCTGCTCTTCGTGCGGGTCGGCCATCGCCGCCGTCACCGCGAACTCGGGCCGTGGAACGCGACCAAGGCTCGCGCCGGGCTTCACCCCACCGCGATGGAGTTCCTGGCGGACCGGCAGGTCGCGGTGCTCGGCAGCGACGGCAACAACGACACCGCTCCCGGCACCACGGAGGGTGTGGCCTTCCCGGTGCACGTTCTCGGCATCCACGCCATGGGACTGCACCTGCTGGACTACCTGCAGTTCGAGGATCTGGTGCCGATCTGCGAGGAGCAGGACCGCTGGTCGTTCCTCTGCGTGATCGCCCCGCTCCGGCTTCCCGGCGCCACCGGATCACCCGTCAATCCCATCGCGATCCTGTGACGTGCGAACACTTCGAGAACGGGAGCCCATCGTGGCCGACACCCAACACTACGACGTCATCATCATCGGCACCGGCGCGGGTGGCGGCACGCTCGCCCACCGGCTGGCGCCCTCCGGCAAGCGGGTGCTGATCCTGGAGCGCGGGGACTACCTGCCTCGCGAGATCGACAACTGGGACTCCACCAAGGTGTTCGTGCAGGGCAAGTACCTGGCGCAGGAGACCTGGTACGACCGGCACGGCCACGAGTTCACCCCGGAGGTCAACTACTACGTCGGTGGCAACACCAAGTTCTACGGCGCCGCGCTCTTCCGGCTGCGCCCCCAGGACTTCGGCGAGCTGCGCCACCACGACGGCATCTCGCCCGCCTGGCCCATCCGCTACGAGGACCTGGAGCCCTACTACACCCAGGCCGAGCACCTCTACCTGGTGCACGGCAAGCACGGCGAGGACCCCACGGAGGGTCCGGCCGGCGCGCCGTACGCCTACCCTCCGGTGGAGCACGAGCCGCGCATCCAGCAGCTCAGCGACGACCTGGAGAAGCAGGGGCTGCATCCCTTCCATCTGCCGATCGGCGTGAACCTCACGCAGAAGGAGAACGGGCGGGCGACCCATGACAGCGTCTGCATCCGCTGCAACCGGGTCGACGGCTTCCCCTGCCTGGTGAACGGCAAGGCCGATGCCCAGGTGGTCTGCGTCGATCCAGCGCTGAAGCACGACAACGTCTCGATGATCACGGGCGCCGATGTGCGCCGCCTGGAGACCGATCCGACCGGACGCACCGTCACCGGCGTGGTCGTGGAACTCGCGGACGGCTCGGCGACGGAGTTCAGCGCCGACATCGTGGTCGTCGCCTGCGGAGCAGTGAACTCCGCCGCCCTGCTCCTGCGTTCGGCCGACGACCGGCACCCGAACGGGCTGGCCAACAGCTCGGACGTGGTGGGACGGCACTACATGCGGCACAACAACCTGGCCCTGATGGCGATCTCGAAGGAACCCAACCCCACCCAGTTCCAGAAGACCCTGGCGCTCAACGACTGGTACCTCGGCTCGGACGACTTCGACTACCCGCTCGGCGGCATCCAGATGCTCGGCAAGTCGGACGCCGAGCAGATCCACGGTGAGGCGCCGCGGTGGGCCGGCAAGTTCTCGCCGAACATGCCGTTCGAGGTACTCGCGCACCATGCGGTCGACTTCTGGCTGTGCGGTGAGGACCTGCCGCTGCCCGACAGCCGCGTCACCCTCGACGGCGACGGGAACGTCCACCTGTCGATCGACGAGAAGAACAACACGACCGGGCTGAGGAAGCTGCAGCACAAGCTGCAGGGCATGCTCGGGCAGCTGGGCATGCACGAGCACCGCCTGCTCGACCACAGCATCTACCTGCACAAGGGAATGCCGATCGGGGCCACCGCCCACCAGGCCGGCACCGTGAGGTTCGGCGACGACCCGAGAAGCTCGGCCCTGGACGTCAACTGCAAAGCGCACGACCTGGACAACCTCTACGTCGTCGACACCGCCTTCTTCCCGAGCATCGGCGCGGTGAACCCGTCACTGACCGCCATCGCCAACGCCCTGCGGGTCGGCGACCATCTGATCGACCGGCTGCGCTGAACGCCCTCAGGTCCGCACAGGACAGCGGCCGAACCGGAGGGGGCCCGGTCGGGCTAGGGGTTGTCGCCCGGTGCCTGAGCCCCTCGCGTATCGGAGTCGGTGAGGGGCTCCAGGTCGCCGAGCGTGTCGAGACGGTAGAGCAGGACGAGGGCCGGCCCGACCAGCACGACCGCGATCACCGTGACGATCGCCAACCAGCGCAACGTGTGGGCGGCTCCCGCGGCCTGTGCCACCGTCAACGATGTGGGCAGCAGGTACGGGCGCTGGGCGAGGCCCCAGGCGGCCACGGTCAGAGCGACGCCGGCCACCGAGGTGTAGCGGCACCAGCGGTACTCCCGCCGCGCGAGCAGCAGTGCGGTGAGGGCGGCGGCGAGGGCGGCGAGGATCACGAGCGCCAACCCGGCTCCATGGGTAAGGCCGTGCCAGACGTACTCGGCGTCGTGGTGGGTGACGGGGATGCCAATGACCGCCAGCACCACGATGGCTGCGAGGCTGCAGAGCGCTCGGAACCGGAAGTACCGGACCAGGTCGTCGGCTCCGAAGCGGCGCGCGTCCGCGGTGAGGAAGACGGCGCCGAGGTACGCGGTGGCCGCGACGGTGAGCAGCCCGGCGACGATGGACGTGGGATTGGCCCAGGCGTCGGAGGAGGCCGTGGCCCCGGGCGCGACCCGGCCGGAGGCGATGCCACCGATGACCACGCCGAAGAAGAACGGGGTGAGCAGTGAGGAGACCGCGAAGACCGCGCCGTAGATCCGCCGTCCGGCCAGGCTCCGGGTCGGCTTGCGCAGGGCGAAGCCTGCGCCGCGCAGGACCAGGCCGATGGCGGCCAGGGCCAGCGGCAGCCACATGGCACCGAACACGGCCTGGAACATCGTGGGGAAGCCGGTCCACATGATGATGAAGACGAAGATCAGCCAGACGTTGTTGGCCTCCCAGACGGGTGCCATGGCATGGTCGATCAGCCAGCGGGGCCGCTCGCCGCGCTCGGCTCCCCCGGCCAGCAGATCCCAGAACCCGGCGCCGTAGTCGGTGCCCCCGGCGCAGGCGTAGGCGGCGACTGCCAGCACCAGGACCCAGGAGATCGCGTCGGCCATCATGACGCACCACCAGGTGACTGCGGCGTACCGGGATCCGGCGCGGCTCCGGTGGTTGCCATGGTCCCTTCCCTTGGGCCGTACGGAGTGCCGGCCTCCGGACCGAGCGCGCCGGCCTGCCCGGCCGGGCTCTCGTCGGCGATCCGCCAGCGGGTGCGCATCTTCAGCAGCACGGCGAGGAAGGCACCGAAAATGAGCACATACACGGCCACCACGATGCCGAACATCGTCCACAGTGAACTCACGCGGGTGGCGGTGACCGCGTCGGAGACCCGCATGTTGAAGTAGACGATCCAGGGTTGGCGGCCGACCTCGGTGGTGATCCAGCCGCACTCCACGGTCAGCAGACTGGCGGCCCCGGCGACGGCAGCGCAGCGGAAGAACCACCGGGATCGGGGGAGATCACGGCGGCGCCACCAGCACCACGCATACCAGAGGGCGAGCAGGATCAGCAGGCTGCCGATGGTCGCCATGATGTCGAAGGCCCAGTGGACGATGGTCGCCTGGGTGGCGGTGGGGCGGTCGTCGGCGGCCACCGAGGTCAGGCCGGTGACCTGAGTGCTGGGCTTGAATCCGGCCAGGATGGAGTCGAGTTGGGGGATCTTGATGCCGCCGGAGATCGTTCCGTCCTCGTTGAGGCGCCCGAACAGGTACTCCGGCACGTGGGTGTCGGTGTTCCAGACGATCTCGGCGGCGGCGAACTTGACCGGCTGCTTGTGGAAGACCTGCCGGGCGAGATTGTCGCCCAGGAAGAACTGGACCGGCGTGAGGATCGCGGCGACGGTGAACGGCACGGTGAAGCCGAGCCTGTGGTACCGGTCGCGGCGTCCGCGCAGCCAGCCGACCGCGTAGACCCCGGCGACCACGTAGCCGGCGGTCAGGAACATCGCCACCGCGAAGTGCCAGTACTGCGGGCCGAAGATCGGTGTGAAGATCGCCTGCCGCACCGTGACATCGACCGGGTTGCCCTGGGCGTCGAGAGTGAAGCCCTGCGGGGTGTTCATCCAGGAGTTCGCCGCGATGATGCCGAAGGCTCCCAGCAGCGCGGCCAGCGGCAGCGGCGTGCCGAGCCAGAAGTGCGTCCAGGGCCTGAGCCTGCGCCAGCCGTACAGGTAGATCGCGATGAGGACGGCTTCAAGGAAGAACGCCCAGGCCTCGACGCCGAATCCGAGACCGAACACGTCCCCCCAGCGGCCCATCATCCTCGGCCACAGCAGTCCGAACTCGAAGGAGAGGACAGTACCGGTGACGATCCCGATGGCGAACTGCACGGCCATCACCGCCGACCAGCGCCGGGCCAGCTTCAGGGCCACGACGTCACCCTTGCGCAGCCCGCGATAGTGCATCAGGAGCGTGATGAAAGGCAGCGCGACACCGAACGGGACCAGGAGGATGTGGGAGCCCAGGGTGAAGGCCATCAGCTCGCGCGCGGGCAACGTCTGGGGTGGGGTGTTCGCGAGAAGAAGTGTGGTGCTGTGCATGTGTGCCTCGATGGCTCGATCCGTGTGGCGCTGGGTCAGTGAGCCGGCGGGGCCGGGTCGGTCGGGGCGCGGGTTCCGGCGGAGGTGAAAGCGCGCTCGCGGCGGGACCCGGAGGCGAACACGATCAACCAGGTGAGCAGCGCTCCGATCCTGCTGCGGAAGCCGGTGAGGAAGGCGATGTGGATGAACAACCAGGCCAGCCAGCCCGTGACCCCTGACACGTTCAGCCGTCCGACCTTGACGACCGCCCGGCCCCGGGAGATGTAGGCGGCGCTGCCGAGGTCCAGGTATCTGAAGGGCTTCGGCTGTTTGGTCCGGCCTTCCACGGCGCGGCGGATCGCGCGGCCCGTACAGGCACCCGATTGCATCGCGACCTCGGCCAGGCCCGGCAGCCTGTTCAGACTCATCAGGTCGCCCACCACGCGGATCTCCGGGTGGCCGGCGATCGTGAGGTCGGGCTCGACGAGGATCCGGCCGGCCCGGTCCTGCTGGGCGCCGGTCGCCCGGGCCAGCACCCCGGCGAGCGGTGGCGCCTCCATGCCCGCCGTCCACAGCACGGTGCGCGCGTCGATCCGGGTGATCGCGCCGGCACGGTCACGCGCCGTCAGGCCGCGCTCGTCCACGCCGATGACCATCGCTCCCATGTGGAGCTCGACCCCGAGGCCCTTCAGTGTCCCGGCCGCGCGGCGGGCCAGGGTCGGCCCGAACGCGGCCAGCACGGAGTCGGCCCCCTCGAGGAGCAGCACCCGCGCCTGCCCGGGCTCGATCGTGCGGAACTGCCTTTCGAGCGTGTGGCCTGCGATCTCGCGGATCTGCCCGGCGAGTTCGACTCCGGTCGGCCCGGCCCCGACGAGCGCGAAGGTGAGCCACGCCTGCCGCTCCCGGGCGTCCGTGGCCGACTCAGTCCGGGCGCAGCGGTCGACGAGGGTCACGGCGACGGGCGACCGGCGCAGCGCCCGGGCGGCGAACAACCCGGCGAATCCCCCGCCGAGGATCACCACTCGGCGGGGCGTGATGTGGTCCTCCATCGCGGTGTCAGCCGCCGGTTGCGAAGCCGGGGAAGAGCGTCATTCCGCCGTCCACGTAGAGCGTCGTGCCCACCACGTAGTCGAGCAGGTCGGAGGCCACTGCCACGACGGCGTTGGCGATGTCCTCCGGGTCACCGACGCGGCGATAGGGGATCAGCCGGAGGAGGTCGGCCTCGGCCTCGGGGGTGTCCCAGGCGTCCTTGTTGATGGGGGTGCGGATGGCGCCGGGGGCGACCGCGTTCACCCGGATCTTCTTGGGCGCCAGCTCTTGGGCGAGCGTCTGCATCATCATGCCGACGCCGCCCTTGGAGGAGGCGTAGTTCACGTGCCCCGACCAGGGAATGATCTGGTGGACCGAGCTCATGCAGATGATCTTTCCGGCGGCGCGGGACACCTCCGGGACGACGCCACGCCGCAGGAACTCCTTGGCCGCCTCCCGGGCGCAGAGGAACTGGCCGGTGAGGTTGACGTCGATGACCTTGTTCCACTGGGCCAGTGTCATCTCCGTGACGGGAGCGTCCCGCTGCAGGCCCGCGTTGGCGACCATGATGTCGATGGTGCCGAGCTCGTCGACCATGCCCGAGACCATCTGGACGACCTGCTCCTCGTCGGACACGTCGGCCTCGTGCGCGTAGGCACGGACCCCGAAAGCCTCGATCTCCGCGACCACCTTCTCGGCCTCGTCCGCGCCGACAACGTAGTTGACGACGACGTCCGCGCCGGCCCGGCCGAGAGCAATCGCCGTGGCCTTGCCGATGCCGGAGTTGGCACCGGTCACCAGGGCCTTCTGCCCGGCCAGGAGCTGCGAGTGGATCACCCCGCGATTCTCACCGACACTGCCTGCCACGACTTCTCCTTCGGATCTGTGGGCGGCCCGGCGGGCAGTGACGGACCGCCCGCCCCGGTGCCCATGCTCTTCCAGGCTCCACACTTCTCGGCGAGAGAAGCACCATCAGGCACGACGAGCCCGAAGCGCCACGCAGTGCTCACCCGTTCGGTAGTGAGCGCCACGCAATCGGACTAGAAAGCGCCGCACGATCCGGAGATGTCGGCTCGAATGACCCTTGACGGTCCCGACTTCAGCAAAGCGTGGAGGAATCGGACCTTCTGCTGTCAGCATCGACCGAGTCGGCACAGTAGGTGGTGTCGGGAAAGCGACTTGATGTCACCGGACGAGCCCACGGGCGATCCTGCGGCGGCGCCGCCCGCCGACCCATTCGGCCCCCTGCGGACCAAGGGCTACCTGGCGCTCCTGGTCATCTCGGCCGTCCTCGGCGTGCTCCTGTCAGCGGGCGCGTACGGCTTCCTCCAGGCCGTCGACCAGCTCCAGAAGGCGCTCTACACCGATCTGCCGAACGGACTGGGATTCCACGGGGCACCGCCCTGGTGGCCGCTGCCCCTGATGGGGCTGGCAGGACTTCTGGTGGCACTGACCGTCCAGTACCTGCCCGGCAACGGCGGCCACCAGCCGGCCGAGGGGCTCAAGACCGCAGGCGTCCCTGCGGCCGCCGAACTGCCCGGGATCCTTCTCGCAGCGCTGGCGTCGCTGGGTTTCGGCGCGGTGATCGGGCCCGAGGCGCCCCTGATCGCGCTCGGCGGAGGCCTGGCCGTGTACGTCGTCCGGCTGCTCAAGCCGGGCGTCGATGCCAGGGCCCAGGCCGTGGTCGGCGCCGCGGGAAGCTTCGCGGCCATCAGCGCCCTGCTGGGCTCGCCCCTGCTCGGAGCGTTCCTGCTGATGGAGGCGTCAGGACTCGGCGGCCCGGTGCTGGGGATCGTACTGCTGCCCGGTCTGCTGGCCTCCGGAGTCGGGTATCTCGTCTTCATCGGGCTCGGCGCCTGGACCGGGGTCGGGGCTGGCACGCTGACGATTCCCAGCCTTCCCGCAGTGAGCCATCCGAACGTCGCCCAGTTCGGCTGGGCTCTCGCCATCGGGGTGGCGGCGGCGTTCGCCGGCACGGGAGTCCGGTGCCTCGCGCTCTTCCTCCAGCCGCGCGTCAACCACAGACGGTTGCTGCTCACACCGGTGGCCGGCCTCGCCGTGGCAGGGCTCGCCATCGCGTACGCCGAGGGCGTGGGGAAGCCGCCATCCGACGTCCTGTTCTCCGGTCAGTCCGCGCTGCCCCAACTGCTGCTCCACAGTACGAGTTACTCGGTGGGAGCACTGACACTGCTAATCGTGTGCAAGTGGCTCGCCTACGGTGTGTCATTGGCGGCATTCCGGGGAGGACCGATCTTCCCAGCGCTGTTCCTGGGTGCCACGGCAGGGATCGCGCTCTCCCACCTGCCCGGGCTGCCCGTCATCTCCTCCGCCGCCATGGGCATGGGCGCGATGTCGGTCGCCATGCTCAGGCTGCCGATGACCTCCGTACTACTGGCGACCCTGCTGCTGGGGTCCGACGGCGTCACCGCCATGCCGCTGGTGATCGTGGCGGTCGTGGTCTGCCATGTCACGTCGTCCAGGCTCGCCCAGCCGGAAACGTCACGACCGGTGTCCGGGACCCCGCACGCTTCCTGATGTCGTTGTCCAGCCGTCTCGGTCACCGGGGGTGAGAAGACGTGCTGGAGCCTGCGGTGGTAGACGCTCGGCCGGTGGAGGTTGCCCCCGTTCAGTCAGGTCAAACCAACCGTGCCTGATCGAGCCGCGGGCTGAACCACTGGCGAAGACCGCCCGACCCGTCGAACACCCTGTCATCCTCCCCGAGTGCGGTGTGCAGCCATGGGTTTGCGTTTCACGAAGCCCCGCCGGACCTGCTCGATCCTGACGGTTGCCACGTCCAACCCGGAGCCCAACTATCAACCGTGCCCGGATCGGTGGGCGGCGATCAGGTCGAGGCACCAGGCGTAGGAGGCCTTCGGCGTGCGCTGCTGCGTCGCGAAGTCGACGTGGACGATGCCGAAGCGCTGGTGGTAGCCCTCGGCCCGTCGAACAGCCTGTCGTTCCATCCGTGACGGTACTCTGCCAAGTCGTCGAGGAGAAGGTCGGCGACCACCTCCTCGACCACTGCGCTGCGCAGTTCGGCGATGGAGTCGACGAGCGCCCGGTCCCACGGGGCGGGCGTGAGGCGCCCCGGATCGGGGCCCCGGGGAACCCGGGACACGGCGGCCCGGTAGTCGTCGGCCGCCATCCGCCAGGGGACGGCTCCGGCCTTGGCCATGACGTGAGCCGCGATGCGGATGCCCTCGCCGTCGAAGTCGCCGTGGTAGCGCAGGGAGGCGCCGTCGTCGGCGAGTCGGCGCAGCAGGTGGATCACGGCGGTGTTGGGCCAGCCGGAGGTGCAGACCAGTGGCGGGCAGTGCCGGCCGAAGCGCCGTAGGGCGAGGGCGAGCACACTGGGGTTCTCGGTGACGTGCACCGGTCCTGCGGGACCGGTGAACTCGCCGGGTGAGCGCAGCTGGGCGAGGGTGAGGCTGATGGGGTGACCGGACGCGGCGCAGATCCGGGAGACCCCGGCGACCGGGCCTGCTCCCTCGGGGCGGAGGCCGACGGCGAGCACGGTGGCCGACAGTTCGTCGTCGGCGACGCCGGCTCGGCTCCAGAGCGAACGTCGCCCCTCGGCGGCATCCGGCATGTCGGTGCCGTACAGCACCGCCAGTGCACGCAGGACGAGGGAGGACAGCCGAGTCCCGTCGTCGAGGGCGTGCGAGTCACCGAGGAGGCGAGCGGCGAACACAGGCAGTGGCTCGCCATCGGCCGGGAGTGCGGCCAGGACGGCCAGCGCGGCGGTCAGGAGGCCCCTGGTCCGGTCGGGAGAGCCGTCGACGAGGCCATTGGCGCGTAGATGGCCGACCCATTCGAGAAGAACGGGCTGGGCGGTGACCACCTCGTGCCCTGCCAACCAGCCCCACAGGGCGTCGCGCTGACCGGTCCTGCGCTCACGCTCGGCGGCCCGGTCGTCGATCGGGCCGATGATCGCGGCCACCGCCTCCCGGACCGGCCGACCGCAGGCGTCCACCACAGCGGCTTCCAGTACCGCGAGGGGGATCGTCGGTTCGGCACCGGGGAGCCGGTCCAGTCCGAGGAGGTCGGCCAGGGCCTCCCGGCCGGCTTCGTCGAGCGGCCCCGACCGCACCCGGCTGACGGGGCGGCCGGTCGACAGGCGATCGTGGACGGCCGACCAGAGGGGCCTGAGTTCGGGGACGTCGAGAGGATGGCGGCCTGTCATGCCGATCCCTCCGGGCCGGCTTCGTCGGGCAGCAGGTCGGCACCCGTCCAGGTGAACCGGACGCTGGTGACGGCATCGTCGCCGTCGCCTCCGGTGATCAGCTGGTGGACGGCGATCCCGGAGAGCTCCCGGTAGGTGCACCACTCGTGGTCGGAGGTGAGCACCAGGTCGAGGTCGAGCGCCGCGAGGAGGGCGAAGACCTGCCCTCGGTTGACGGTGTCGACGCCGACGAAGACCTCGTCGAGCAGGATCAGCCGCGGGGACTCCGGCACCGCCTCGTAGTGGGCGGCCACCGCGGCGAAGAGCGGCAGGTGGAGTGCGATGGCCTTCTCGCCGCCCGACAGCGCGCCGTGGAGCTTCTTGGTGAGCAGCTGCCACCCGGCGCCGTTGGCGCGGTCCAGCTTGACGACGAACTGGTGCCAGGCCGTGTAGTCGAGGACCTCCGCGAGCTGCTCTTCCCAAGTCGCCGCCGTGTTGCGGGTCTTGGCCTCCTCGATACGGCCCCGGAAGAAGGCGTGCAGGGCCTCGCGGTCGGCTTCGGTGATCCGGGCCGGGTCCTTGAGCAGCAGTTCACGGGCTGTCCGGGTGCCGGCGGGCAGGTCGGGGTGGATCTGCCACACCAGACGGACCGCCACCCGTGAGGCGGTGCGGACCCGTTCGAGGTGGCCGTTCATCCGCTCGACGAGTTCACCGGCCTGGCGGATCCGGGAAGCGAGGTGGCGGCGGGTGTCGCCGGTGAGGGTTCGGTCGAAGAGGCTCCGTTCGGCGGCGGTGATGTCGTCCTGGCTGCGGTCACGGTCGCCGGTGAGGATGGCGAGGAGGCTGGTCGCGCCGACACGGATGCCGTCGACGGTGGCGGTGAGGACGTGGATGTCCTCCTCGGCTTCGAATTCGAGGTCGGCACGGCTGCTGAGGCTCTGGCGGGCTCGGTGGACGGCCTCGGAGAGGCGGTTCAGGGAGTCGCCGAGGTTCCTGGTGCCGTGCGGCAGGTTGGGCCATGTCGCGGCGGTCTCGCGTGCCGCTTCGAGGGTCGCGCGAGTGCCGTCCACGGAGGTGAGGACGAGGTCGAGGCCCGCGTCCTCGGGGAATCCGAGGACGCACAGGCGCCGGAAGCCGTGGGCGGCCTCGTTCCGGACCAGCACAGCCTCATCACGCCGGGCCGCGTCCTGGGCCGTCGTGGCGCCCAGCGCGCCGATCCGGCCTTCGAGGGCGAGGAGCGACCGGTTGCCGGTGTCGATCTCGTGGCGGGTCCGGTCGAGCATCGTTCGGAAGTGGCTGATCCGGGCGGCCACTTGGCGGTAGTCCTCGCCGACGGTGCTCTCGACGGCCAGGAGCGCGGATCGGAGCCCGCGGGCGGCGGCCTCGGCGTCCTCGGCCTCGCCCAGGCTCTCGGCTGCCGTACCCCGGGACGCCTCGGCGTGGCTGCGGGCGATGTCCCAGGCCTGCTGGGCGGCCGTCCAGGCCAGGTGCGCATCGAGCCAGACGTCTGCCTGCTCGCGCAGCGCGTCGATCGCCGTGGCGGTCGCGTCCAGGGCGGCCCGTTCGGTCGGCAGGGCGTGCTCGGCCGAGGCGACGGCGAGTACGCGCAGCGCGTCCGCAACCACCTCCTCCTGCCTCGCCAAGCGTTCGACGGCCTCGCGAACGGTATCCTCGCGGGCACCCACCTCGGACTCGGACCGTTCCCAGACCCGCTTGGCCTGTTCCACCTCCCGGTGGTGCGGCCGGCAGCGGAGGTCGGCACCGAGCCGCGTCCGGCGGTCGGCAACGGCGCGCAGCCGCGTCTCGAAGCCGGTGACGCTGGTCTCGACCTCGGCCAGTTCGGCGGCGAGGTCCGCGATCCGTCGCTGCCTGGCGCGTTCCCGGGCCGCGGCGCCGATGTGGCTGGACTCCTCCTTGGTCCAGGAGCCGACCACCGTCGCCAGCCGCCAGCTTCCGTCGGCCGCCACGGCGGCAGGGTGGCCCGCCGGGAGCGTGGGGCCGTAGGCGATGCCGGCCAGCAGCCTCTGTACCCGGCCGGACGGCACCGGGCCGTCGGGTTCCGGAGCGAGGACGTCGAGCAGCGAGGGACCCGGTGCGGGAAGGGCCGATGCCGGGTCGGCCAGGGTGTCGTGTCCGGAGACGACGAGGCCTCCGTCGGGGGTCATCCAGGCGTCGAGCAGGCCGGCCGCTTCCAGAGCCGCTTCGATACCTGCCTGGTCGGCAGGCGGCACGTCCGGCCGGAACACCAGCAGTCGCCACAGTGGCGCGCCCGGCAGGACCGACCGGTCGGCCGTGCGGGTCCGTGGCGGCACCGGCGGGAGATCCGCCGCGGCCGCGGTGCGCTCCAGTTCCCCGACGACCAGGTCACGCCGGGCGCGGGCGTTGTCCCGGCCGGCGCGGGCAGTCGTCTCGTCCACGGTGATGGAGCTCTCCACGGCCCGGGCGGCGGCTTCGACCAGCGCGAGGACGTCGGTCTCGACGGCGGCGCGGGAGGCGATCTCCTCGACGTCATCTATCAACAGCTCGGTGCAGTCGGCCGTTGCCCACCGGCGCAGCCGGTCGGCGTGGGCATCGACGGCCGTCTCGTAGGCGTGGGCGTTCGCCTCGCGCTTCGCAGTCGCGTCGGCCAGCCGTTCGCGCGCCGTGTCGAGGTGCTGCTCCGCCGCCGTCCGGCCCGCGAGGGAACGCTCGTGACACTCGACGGCGGTGCGGACCTCGGCGATCTGGCCGTGCCGCGAGACGACCGCGCCGCGCAGCAGGCGGCGTGCCGTGCGCCCTTGCTCCTGCGCGTCCCCGGACGGCCCCGGTGCGGCGCCTAGCAACGTCTGCACCTCGGTGCAGACGGACTCCATGGCTGCTCGCCGTGCCGCGCCGCGCGTCTCCTCCCTGGCCACGCGGGTGTGTTCAGCCCGTTGCTCAGAGCGCAGCCGTGCCTCGTCGGCACGCCCGGCGTCCTCGTCGGCCGCCTGAACCTTCCGGTCAGCGGCGGCGCGGGCACGGGCGGCGGCTCCCGCGGCCTGGTCGGTCCTGCGACGGAGCTGATCGAGTTCCTGCCCCTGTCGGTAGGCCTCGGAGTCGAGCAGCCCCTCGACGGTGCCCTCGATCTCCTGTCGCCGGTGTTCGAGCTCCTCCCGCGCCCTTCTGTCCTCATCGCGCCGGCGCAGGGCGTCGGCGTGCTCCTCCTCGCTCTCCCTGGCGATGCGGGTGAGATTGTCCATCTCGGTCGTCGCGGAAATGAGCGCCGCCGCCCCCGCGCGCAGGACGCGCTGGGCGTAGCCGCGTTGCTGGGTCGCGACGGCGGTGGCCGCGGCCACCTCGTCGTCCAGGGCCTTCAGGTGCTCACGCTGGCGGTCGAGGCGTTCGAAGCCCTCGGCCAGTTCGGTGATCTCGCCCTGGCCGAGCGGGGGCAGGGCCCGCGAGAGCAGGGAGGACAGCAGCGACGGATCCAGGCGCTCCGAGAGCTTGGGGGTGCGGAGCTGGAGCAGCGCGGTGATCAGGGCGTCGTAGCGCTGCTCGCTCAGCCCGGAAAAGAGCCTGCTCCGGACCGTGTTGCGGTAGTCGGTCGGTGATCCGTGCAGCTCGCCCCGGCCTTGCAGCGCTTCGGCCAGCGCGGCACGGGTGAGCGGCTGGCCCGCGTCGTTGAGCAGGGAGAGACCGCCTGGGCGGTCGATCCGCGCGCCGGTGGTGAAGTAGTCGACGGTGACACCGGTGGTGTGCACGCTGGCCTGGAGTCTGGCGCCGCAGGTGAACCAGCCGGAACCGCTGTCGTCTTCTCCGTCGTCGCGGACGAACTCCAGCCACACGTACCCGACGCGGGTCTTGCCCGAGGCGCCCTCGCCCATCAGATTCCAGTGCATGGTGCGCTCGGATCCACCGAAGGTGGACAGCCGGTTGGGTCGCAGGCTGGCGTCGAGCAGGAAGGGCAGGAGCACCTCCAGCGCCTTCGACTTGCCGGTGCCGTTCTGTCCCCGCAGGAGCAGTCGGCCCTCGTGGAAGGTGAAGACCTCGTCGTAGTAGCGCCAGACATTGAGGATGCCGGCCCTGGAGGGCTGCCACCGCGTTGCTGCGGCCGCCGTCGGGAACGCGGAGGGCTGCGGGAACTGTGTCACGGTCATCGGCTTTCTTCCCTGGTCAGGTCGCGGGACCGTCGGGCACGGTGGTCCGGTACCGGAACGCCGCGGGCCGGGGGACGGTGCGGTCGCCGATCCGGCGGGCCAGGCCGAAGTCGCCGAGGATGCGAACGGCGTCGGCCGTGAGGCGCTGGGCGCCGTCCTCCGACTGGTAGCTCTTCGCCCACTGCGGGAAGCGCCGCAGGAGTTCGTTCGCCTCGGCCGCGAGCTGCTCCGGTGTCAGCCCGTCCGGAGCGGCTGTCAGCGGTTCCAGCAGGAGCAGGGCCGCCACACGGGCCGTCGCGGAGTCGTCCGGGAAGCGGCTGTCGGTGGCGATCCCGTCCGGGTCCACGAGCAGCAGGCCGTCGGCCCGTTCCTCCAGCACGAACCCGCCCTGCTCGGCGGCGCGCCGGACGATCTGGCGCCCGGTCGGCGAGGTGAGGTAGGCCATTTCGTCGGCGCCGAGCTCGTCGTGGTGGAGGACGGGATCGTCGAAGAGCCGACGCAGCACCGAGTGCCGCAGGCGGAGGTTGCGCTGCGCATCGGAGGCGTCGGCGCCACCGTACCGGCTCTCGCGCACCGTGCCCCGCAGGAGTTCCTCGAAGCGCAGCGGCACGTCCTCCGCCGGAACGGCCAGCCGGGACGGCCCGACGGGTGCGGCGAGGAGACGCATCAGTACGGTGGCGTCCACCCGGTAGAGGACCTTGGCCTTCGCCGAGTCGACGAAGCTCTCCGTGAGGCCATCCACGGTGAGGAGCGCGCCGTACGCCTCCAGCAGCTTCAGGACGTCCACGAAGGCCATGCGCTCGGGCCTGCTCGCCGTGTCGAAGGGCGGCAGCGCCTCGTCGGTGGCACAGGCCTGGACGACCCGGTCGGCGAGCAGGCCGACCGTCGTCACCGGGACCGGGAGCAGCTCGGCCGCGACGACGCACAGCAGGGTGTAGCGGCGGCGGTCGAACGGAGCCTTGCCGGACCGCAGCCGACGGGCGGGGCGCGAGGCGTCGGGGACGGTCCGGATCTTGAGCAGGCGCGCGTACCCCAGGCGCGGTTCCACCGCCAGCTGCCAACCGCAGTGGTAGTCGAACCACTTCGTCAACGGGTCCTGCCGACGGCGGATCACCTCGAAGGCGGACGGGTCTCCGCGTTCGGTGATCAGCGGCCGGCCGAGGAGCAGCTTGATGCCTCGGGCGACGTCCTGCCGCTCGGCCAGGACCAGCTGGTTCGCAAGGGTGCTCATCCTGCCTCCCGCCCAGCGGGCTCCCATGTGCTCCCCGCGCTGCGGATCTCCACCAGGTGGTCCGGTCCCTCCAGCTTCCCCCGAGGTGTCCGCAGAACGGCCCGCCCGCCGTCGGGCAGCGGCCGGAGGAGAATCTCGACCCGGCCGTCGGAGGTGACCGCCCGGCGCGTTCCGCTGCCGTCCGGTCGTCCGGCGAGCGCCCGGCCAAGGAGGTCGAGCAGCCGGTCGAAGACGGCGTGGTCCAGCGTGCCGATGCCGGAGAGCCGCACCGGACCGTCAGTGGTCAGGACGTCCCAGGCCGCTTCGAGTTCGGCGCGTTCCTTCCGCGCCCGCTCGGCACGGGCCGCCTTGATCCCGCCGATGTCGCGCACCTTCCCGGTGCGGGTGAACCGCTCGGTGCGGCCACTGGTCCGCAGCAGGGCCGACACCTCCACCGGCGGAGCCTCGGCCCAGCTGCCCGACGAGGGAACCAACTCCGGGTCGGGGTGGGCGAGATGCGCGTGACGGGCCGGCCCCAGGCCGAAGGCGGCCGACCAGAGGCGGTGCAGGTCGTCCTCGGTGGGGGCCGCGGCGAACCAGCGGGCCAGCTCCCGGAAGTCCTGGACGGCGCTGGAGGAGCGGCGCCGTGACTCGGTGATCCGGTCAAGGACCTGCAGGAGCGTCACGATCGCGCGGCGCGCCACGTCATGCAGTTGCTCCGCCCGGGGTCGTGCCCCGTCCGCAGGCCGGAACCAGGCCTGCAGCCCCTCCCAACGCGCCCGGCGCCGCTCCAACCAGGCCGGCGCGGGATCACCCTCGGCGACCGGCGGCAGCTCGGCACCCCGCAGCGCCCGCTCGTGCAGCAGGCTCACGCCCCGCCCCTCGACCCGCTCCACGGCGGAGGCGACCGCCTGTCCCCGCTGGTCGAGGTTGACGAGGAACTCCTGGAGATAGCCCACCGTCGCGGCCTTCACCTCCCGGAAGGTCGCCAGGTCAGCGCCTTCGGCGCGCAGCAGGCGCTGCAACTCGCCGTTGAACGCCTTGGTGTTGGCCAGCAGTGCCTCCAGGTGGCCCTCCAGCTCCTGCAGCGTCGTGAAGACCCGCCGGTCCGAGGACGTGGAGTCCCCCAGCAGGACGTACAGCTCGTCGAGCCGGTCCGTGATCGCCTCCAGCACCGCCGTCTGGAGCGCACCGGACGAGGCGAGGACGGACAGGGCGTGCTCGACCCCGGCGGACGCGGCCTCACCGCGCCGGGTCAGCGAGTACTGGAGGTTGCGGCGCTCGTACTCCTCGGCGGTGCGGTAGTTCTCCGCGTGGTTCTGCACGACGTCCAGCAGCTGCCACTCCCTGAGCCTTCGCAGCGCGTCCTGGAGCTCGTCGTCGTCCACCGCGTCGAGCCAGCCGACCGTCCGCAGCCGGGCGCGCACATCGTCCAGCCCCAGCGCGGTCTCCAGCCGCTCGTTGGCCGCGCCGAAGGCCTGCAGGATCGCACCGTAGAAATCGGCCTTCTCCCCCGTCGTGAACCGGAACATCTCCGGCGGCACCCTGCGCAACGGCTCCCCTCCCCGTTTTCCGGGCACCACAGTACGCGGACGCGCCGTCTCGGACATGCGCCGGAGTGGCTCCTGCAGGCGGATCGTCGACGGGAGGAGCGCCTGCAGCCGCAGGTCGGAGTGCGGCAGGTACAGCCGGCGCAGGTGTGCCGGAGCCTCTGGGGAGGCCTGCGTGCCGGCCGGCGCGTCGGGGAGGCGCAGGAGTCGCGGATGGTGCCGTCCGCGCCGCCCGAGCCATGGCCGTCTGCCGCGCGGGTTGTGGTCACCACCGGTCCACGGCCGGCGACAGGCCTGCGGTGCGCGCGGCGACGCCCGCCTGGACAGCGAAGAGGCGGTCCCGCGCTTGCTGGTCGAGCGCGTGGAAGTGGCCGTGCGCCTCAAGGGTGACGAAGCCGTGCACGGTGGCCCAGGCCAGCATCAGGGCTTCCGCCGCGTCCGGCACCGGCGGGCTGCCGAGCCGGCCGCGTTCGGCCGTGTCGGCGACGAGTTCGACCATGTGCTCCATCGCCCGCCGGCCGGCCGCCACGGTCGGTCCGTCCGGTGGGGCCGCGTACCCGGGCACGGGGGCGCCGAAGATGAGGGCGAAGCGCTCCGGATTCCGCTGCGCCCAGGTGCGGTAGCCGATGCAGGTGGCCATGAAGCGTCCGTCCAGGTCGTCCGGCGGCACGGTCTCGCGGGTCGCCGTCAACGCGTCCGACAGGCTGTCGTACGAGTCGGCGACCAAGGCGGTGAGCAGCTCGTCCCGGTCGGCGAAGTAGCGGTACAGCGCGGGCGGGGTCATCCCCATGCTGCGGGCGATGTCGGTGAAGCGGAGGTTCGCGGCGCCGCGCTCGACGATCAGGCTCAGAGCCGCGCGCTTGATCTCCTCCACCGTGTCGGCGCGCAGCCGCTCACGGCGGCTCCGCCCCCCGCTCCCGTCGGTCGCCCCATCCGTCATCGCCTCTCCATCCGCTCGCCGCGCCAGTCACCGCGTTGACAATCCGTACCCGTCGAGGGAAACGTTACGCTTCGTAAGGCACGTTATGAAGCGTAACGCTTTGCCTGGGGCGGAGCCCCTGACGACGCACGGAGGACCACATGTCCCAGGGACTGCGCGAGGATCGGCGGACAGCCGCCGGGGAGAGCGGGTCGCACAGGCCCGGCCCGCTCGGCCGAATAGCCGGTTGGAGCTTCCGGAACCGGGGCCGCACGGTGCTGCTCTGGCTGCTCGCCGCCGGCGCGGCCTTCGGCCTCTCGGCCGGCCTCGGCGCCAAGTACAGCGCCGACTACACCGCGCCCGGCTCGGACTCCAAGCAGGCCCAGCAGCTGCTGGCACGGGACTTCCCCGGGCTGGGCGGTGAATCGATCAGCCTGGTGCTGACCTCGGACGGCAGCGTGACCGACGCCGCCACCCGCGGCCGGGTCGAGGACCTGCTCGCCCGGATGGCCGAGGTGCCGCACGTCAGCGGCATCGACGACCCGTACGGCCCGCGCGGCAAGGTGTCGGCCGACGGCCGCACCGCCCTCGGGCAGATCCACCTGGACGTCGCCGTCGCCCCCGACATGCCCGAGGCGGACACCCAGCGGCTGCTCGACCTCGCCCGCCCCGTCGACGGCGGCCTGCGAGTCCACCTCGGCGGCATGGCGGTCCAGCAGGCCGAGCAGGGCGCGATCGGCTCGGAGGGCATCGGCATCGCGGCCGCCGCCCTGATCCTGGTGATCACCTTCGGCTCGGTCGTGGCCGCCGGCCTGCCGCTGCTCACCGCGCTCGGCGGGCTCGCGGTCAGCAGCGCCCTGCTGCCGGTCCTCGCCGCGATCATGCCGGTCCCGGACTGGTCGACCTCGCTCGCCGCGATGCTGGGCATCGGCGTCGGCATCGACTACGCGCTGCTGCTGGTAACCCGGTTCCGCGAGTGGCGCGCCGAGGGGCTCGAACCCGAGGCCGCCACGGTCGCCGCGCTGGACACCGCGGGCCGCGCGGTCGTGGTCGCCGGAATGACCGTGGTGGTCAGCATGCTCGGACTGTTCGCGATGGGCCTGTCGTTCATGCGCGGCGCCGCGGTCTCTGCGATCCTCTCCGTGTTCGTCGTGATCGCCGCGTCCGCCACGCTCTTCCCCGCCCTGCTCGGCTACCTCGGCCGACACATCGAACGCCTCCGGCTGCCCCAGCGCCGCGCCGCCCGGGGCGAGAGCTCGGTGAGCGCCGGCTGGCTGCGCTGGAGCAGGCTCGTCGAGCGTCACCGCGTCCTCGGTGCCGTCACCGGGGTCCTCGTCCTGCTGGCGCTCGCGGCGCCGTTCCTGGGCGTGCGCTTCGGCTTCCCCGACGCGGGCAACGACCCCGCCGGGCGCTCGAACCGGCTGGCGTACGACGCAGTGGCCGCCGGCTTCGGACCGGGCAGCAACGGACCGCTGGTCCTGGTCGCCGAGTTGGCGCCGGGCACCCCCGCCGAGGCGACGGCCGCGCTGCCCACCGCGCTGAAGGCGGTGCCCGGCGTCACGGCCGTGACCCCTCCGGTGCCCGGCTCCGACGGCCGCTCGCTGCTTCTCACCGTCGTCCCGGACAGCGGTCCGCAGTCCAGCTCCACCAAGACCCTGGTCCGCGACCTCCGCGATCACGTCATCCCGGCTGCGGTCGGCCCCGGCGTCCGGGTGCACGTCGGCGGGGCGACCGCCAGCGCGATCGACAGCACCGACAACATCGCCCGCCGCATCCCGCTGCTGGTCGGCGGCGTGGTCACGGTGTCGATGCTCCTGCTCCTGGTGGCCTTCCGCAGCCTCGCCGTCGCCCTCAAGGCCGCTGTGATGAACCTGCTCTCCGTCGGCGCCGCGTACGGCGTGGTCGCCCTCGTCCTTGAAGGGGGCACCGCCGGCCGGTTGATCGGCATCGACAGCCCCACCCCGCTGCCGGCCTTCGTGCCGGTGCTGACCTTCGCCGTCCTGTTCGGCCTCTCGATGGACTACGAGGTCTTCCTGGTGAGTCGGATGCGGGAGGCCTGGCTTCGCACCGACGACAACGCGGAGTCCATCGTCAGCGGACTGGCGGGCACCGCGCGGGTGATCACCGCGGCGGCGGCCATCATGGTCGCCGTGTTCGCGGCCTTCGTCCCGGCGCCCGACCTGCCGATCAAGGTCATCGGCGTCGGCATGGGGTCGGCCATCCTGATCGACGCCACGCTGGTCCGACTGCTGCTGGTACCGGCCGTGATGCACCTGCTCGGCCGCGGCAACTGGTGGCTGCCGGCCTGGCTCGACCGCCGTCTGCCCCACCTCCACGTCGAAGGACGCACCGAGCTCTACCAGCCGGAGCCCGCCCCCGAGGCCCCCCGCTCCCCGGCGGTGGTCGGCTAGCGGCACCGGCGGACCGCAGGCGCCCCACGACGCCGCGGTCCGCCGGTCACGGCGTCGCCGACGACGCAGCGCCCGGATCGGTCCGGCTGACGAGCGGGTCCGTCAGCCGACCTTCCGGGCCCGACGCATGACCGCCGGCTCGGTCCGCCGCAGCAGCCAGTAGACCACCAGGCCGTAGGCCAGGCTGAGCACCAGCAGCATTCCGGTACTCAGCAGCCAGGTCCCCGCGCTGTGCCGGAACAGCGGATCGGCCGCCAGGTTGTTGCCGGGCGAGATGGCGTGCAGATCGACGGTGGCGGCCATCGCCGCCATCGCCCAGCGGGACGGCATCAGCCAGGAGAGCTGTTCGAGTCCCAGCACCCCGTACAGGCGCAGCTGGGTGCCGGTGAAGACGACCTGCACGATGGCCAGCAGCACCAGCAGGGGCATGGTGGCCTCTTCCTTGCCGACCAGCGCCGAGATCAGCAGTCCCAGCATCATTCCGGCGACGGCGAGCAGCGCCATCACGATGACGATCTCGGCGAGCGGCGGCAGGAAGACCCCGCTGCCACCCTCGGGTCTGAGCCGCACTCCCGCCAACGCGACCATGGTGAGCACCACGGCCTGAACCACCGTGACCGTGCCGAGCACCACCACCTTCGAGCAGAGGTACGCCGATCGGGAGAGCCCGACGGCGCGCTCCCGCCGGTAGATCACCCGCTCCTTGACCAGCTCGCGGACCGCGTTGGCGGCACCGGTGAGCACCCCGCCGACGCAGAGGATCAACAGCGCACTGAACACACTGCTGTCGGTGAGCCTGCCGCCGGCCAACGCCCGGGCCAGCACGCCCATCACGAACGGCAGCGCGATCATGATCACCGCGAAGGTGCGGTCGGCGGCCAGTGCGGCGGTGTAGCGGCGCACCAGGGTGCCCAACTGGCGGTCCCAGCGCTGCGGCTGAGGGGGCGGCTCGACCGGTACGGGCCAGGCACGGCGTCGCGCGGGCCGCGGGGACCTCGGGCTGCGCTGCCCGGACGGTGCAGAGGGCACACCACTGCGCCCGGCCGCCCCCGATGGCGGCATTCCGTCCGACTCGGCCGGCCCCGACGGCGCGACCGGGGCTCGGGGCCGTTCCACGGGGTCGATGTACCGGCGGTACGCGGGCGAAGCCCGGTACTCGCCCATCCAGTCGCGGTCCTCCTGGGTCTCGAAGTTCTCGAACACCTGCGGCCACTGCGAGCACCCGAAGTACTCCAGAGCGTCGCCGGGCGGTCCGTAGTACGCGGTGCGACCGCCCGGGGCGAGCATCAGCAGACGGTCACAGAGATCGAGGCTCAGCACGCTGTGCGTCACCACGACGACGGTGCGACCGTCGTCCGCCAGGTCCCGGAGCATCTGCATCACCGAGCGGTCCATCCCCGGGTCCAGGCCGGAGGTCGGCTCGTCGAGGAAGAGCAGCGACGGCTTGGTGAGCAGTTCCAGTGCCACACTGACCC
Organism: Kitasatospora sp. NPDC057738; assembly: GCF_042798815.1. Lineage (NCBI taxonomy): Bacteria > Bacillati > Actinomycetota > Actinomycetes > Kitasatosporales > Streptomycetaceae > Kitasatospora > Kitasatospora sp. NPDC057738. The sequence continues at coordinate 70,412 of NZ_JBHVJT010000016.1, forward strand.
GCTTGCGCTGGCCGCCGGAGAGGCTGGCGACCACCAGGTCGGCCCGCTTCTCCAGGCCCAGTTCGGCGATCACCTCGTCGACCCGGGCGTTCCGCTCGGCCGCCCCGGTGTCGCCGGGGAAGCGCAGTTCGGCGGCGTAGCCGAGCGCGCGCCGGACGGTCAGCTGAGTGTGCAGGATGTCGTCCTGCGGCACCAAGCCGATCCGGTGGCGCAGTTCGGCGTAGTCGCGGTAGAGGTCGCGACCGTCGTAACGCACCGTGCCACCGTCGGCGGGCCGCAGCCCGGTGAGCGCGTTCAGCAGGGTCGACTTGCCCGAGCCGCTCGGACCGGTGACCGCCAGCAGGCAGTCCAGGCCGACCGGAAAGCTGATCCCGTCGAGCAGTCGGCCGTCGCCGACCGTGACCACCAGGTCGGCCACGTCGAGGGTGATGTCGCCGGTGTCGACGAACTCCTGGAGTTCGCCGTCGACCAGGCAGAACTCCGAGTGGCCGATGCCCAGCAGGTCTCCCGGGCCGATCACGGCCTCCACCACCGGTTGACCGTTGAGGTAGGTGCCGTTGTGGCTGTGCAGATCGGTGATCGCGTACCGGCCGTCGGCGGTGGTGTGCAGTTCGGCGTGGTGGCGGGAAACCTCGATGTCGGCCAGGACCAGGTCGTTGTCGGGTGCGCGGCCGATCCGCAGGGTGCGGGCGATCAGCGGATGGATGCCGGTGGGCGGCCGGTACGAGCCGGTGATCGCAGTCAGCGCAGTGGGACGCGGGACGGCGGACTGCTGCGGGGGGGCCAAGGTGAGCTCCACCTCCGGGCCGTCGCCGGGGCTGCCGAACCGGATGACACTGTCGGTGCCGAGGTCACCGAGATCGAGGCGCGAGATCCGGCGGCCCCCGGACCAGGTGCCGTTGTCGCTGTCCAGATCGTCCAGCATCCAGTGTCCGTCGCCGAGGTGCAGCACCGCGTGGTGCCATGACACCCGGGGGTCACTGAGCGGGATCTCGCTGACCGGGTCGCGGCCAACGTGGTACGAGCGGCTCGGGGTGAGGACCCGCGAGCCGCCGGCAGTCGTCATTACCAGGTCCGGCGCAATGGGTGCGACCTGTCGCTCTCCCATGTATTCGACCATAGCCCCTCCGGCCCGCGGAGGGCTTCCACTGGTCGAGGGGCCCGTCGGGCGCCGGGCAGGCACCGCCCCGGTCGGGCCGGCACCACCGTCGCGGGTACCGCACGGGCCGGCCGTCCGGGCACGGCACCTCCGGGCCGGGATCAGCCGTGCGCTCCAAGCCGAGGGGCACGGGGTCGTCGGGCCGGCCGGGCGGACGTTCCCGGTCGGCGGCCGCATCGGGGTACTCCCGTCGTCGCCCGGATGAACCAGTGCGGTTCGCCGGGGGTGTCGACGGGGTGGGTCGGGGTGGCCACCGGGACTCGGACGTGTCGAACCTCTGCTCGTACCCCTCCGCCGGAGAGTTGCCGACTCCTAGGTCGTATACCGCGCCCGGTGGGCGGCGATCAGGTCGCGGTACCAGGCGTACGAGGCCTTCGGGGTGCGCTTCTGCGTCGCGAAGTCGACGTGGACCAGGCCGAAGCGCTGGTGGTAGCCCTCGGCCCATTCGAAGTTGTCGAGGAGGGACCAGGTGTAGTAGCCGCGGATGTCGATGCCTTCGGCGGTGGCGCGGGCGAGGGCGTCGAGGTGGGCGGCCATGAAGTCGATGCGGGGCTGGTCGGGGACGGTCTCCTCGGTGACGGAGCAGCCGTTCTCGGTGATGGTGATCGGCGGGAGGGCCTTGCCGTAGGTGTCGCGGAGGGAGAGGAGGAGGCGGGTGAGGGCGTCGGGGACGACGGGCCAGCCGAAGGCGGTGTGGGGGACGTCGGGGATGTCGACGAGGTCGAAGGGCAGGCCGGGTTCGGTGGGGGCGGCGACGCGGGTGGGGTTGTAGAAGTTGAGGCCGAGGCCGTCCAGGCCGGGGGTGTGGATGAGGTCGAGGTCGCCGTCGCGCACGGCGCCGAAGATGTCGTCGGGGACGCCGAGGGCGGAGAGGTCGGGGTAGCGGCCGAGGAGGACGGGGTCGGTGAACAGCCGGTTGTGGAGGGCGTCGTAGGCGGCTGCGGCGGCGAGGTCGGCGGGCTCGGAGGAGGCCGGCTCGACGGGGGTGAGGTTGTTGGAGAGCATCGCCTCCAGGCCGTGGTCGTGGAGGACGGAGGCGGCCAGGCCGTGGGCGAGGAGTTGGTGGTGGGCGGCGGGGAGGGCTTCGAACATCAGGGTGCGGCCGGGGGCGTGGGTGCCCAGGGCGTAGCCGAAGACGGTGTGGACGAAGGGCTCGTTGAGGGTGATCCAGGCGGGGACGCGGTCGCCGAGGCGGTCGGCCATGACGGTGGCGTAGTCGGCGAAGCGGTACGCGGTGTCGCGGTTCAGCCAGCCGCCGTGGTCTTCGAGGGCCTGCGGGAGGTCCCAGTGGAAGAGGGTGGGCAGCGGGGTGATGCCCGCCTCCAGCAGCGCGTCCACGAGGCGGTCGTAGAAGGCGAGGCCGGCGGGGTTCACCGCGCCGGCGCCGGTGGGCAGGACGCGGGACCAGGCGACGGAGAAGCGGTAGCCGTCGAGCCCGAGGCCCTTCATCAGGGCGATGTCCTCGGGGTACCGGTGGTAGTGGTCGCAGGCCACCTCGCCGGTGTGGCCGTCGCGGACGGCGCCGGGGCGGGCGGTGAAGGTGTCCCAGACGGACGGTCCGCGGCCGTCCTCCTCCACCGCCCCCTCGATCTGGTAGGCGGCGGTGGCGGCACCCCAGCGGAAGTCCGCCGGCAGGTCGAAGCGGTCGGGCATGACAGCCTCCTGAGGAGAACATGAGGGGCTGTCATATTACTGACGCCGCGCCGGAACACCAGAGAAGGCGACCCCGGACTTCGGCGGTCGGACCCCTATTCGGCCGGAGCCGTACGCGGCGGCCGACCGGTGCCGGCCAGCGTCAGCCGACGGGTGCCGGCCGGCGCCGGGCCGGGGCGACCGCGGCGCACGCGATCGCCCCGCCCCGGCCCGGACGCCGTGGCGAAATGCCATGGACCCGTTGCGCGGTGACCCCGGCTCAGTTCCCGTTCGCGAGGGTGTCACCGCGGACCAGGCCGGATTCCGCCGGCACGTCGGCCGGATCGGAGCCCTCGTGCAGGATCCGGTTGTTCTCGTCGACGAAGACCACCCGGGGTTCGAGCTTGCCGAGTTCGTCCTGGTGCACCTGCGCGTAGGCGATGATGATCACAAGGTCGCCGACGCCGATGAGCCGGGCGGCGGCGCCGTTGATGCCGATCACACCGCTGCCGCGCGGCCCCTCGATCACATAGGTGGACAGCCGCTGCCCGTTGTTGATGTCGACGATGTCGACCTTCTCGCCGGCCACCAGGTCGGCGGCCTCCATCAGGTCGGCGCAGATGGTCAGCGAGCCGACGTAGTGCAGGTCGGCCTGCGTCACCGTGGCCCGGTGGATCTTCGACCGCATCAGGGTGCGATACATGACTGCTCCTTCTTTGACGGGGTGTACTGGCACCGTGACGCCCTCGGCGAACACGGGAGACCTCTCCGCGGTTCCGGCTGACGCTCCGTCACGATCAGGGGCCCGCGGCGGGAAGTGCGGTGGTCAGGGGTCACAGATGCGGGTTGACGCGTTCGCGGCGTGATGTGACCATCGAACGGGTTCACGCCCGGGGACGCCGTGGCCGGCGGGAATCGTTGGGGAGGTTCTGCTCGCGTCCGGGGAATCGTCCTCGGCGCTGTGACCTGTCCGCGCGCTGCCACCGGGATCGCCGTCGAGTCCGGTTCGCGCAGGCCGTGACGTGGTGCCGATCGGGCACCCGTCGACGGCAGGGAGGCACCTTCGCGCGCGGTCAGCGAGTTACATCTGCACAAGGGGGAAAAATGATCGCTGCCTTGACGGATCCTCGACAACTCGGTGAGTCCGAGCACCGCGTGCTCGATGCGTACCGCGCCAGAATGAGCGACGCGGACGTCATGCTGGACGTTCCGGCGGGCCACGACCGCTCGCTCGCCGGGCTGCTGGTCGCCGGTCACGCGCTCGAACGGGGACGCAGCGTGGCCTACCTGACCGACGACAGCGACCGGGTGCTCTCGCACGCGAGCGTGCTGCCGGAGCTGCCGGCGGTGCGCCGGCTGCACGGGCAGAGCTCGCTGAGCGACATCGTCGCCTACTACAACGCGCAGGCGCTGGGCGTCATGGACTTCGCCACCTACTTCAACACGAGCCCCAAGGTCGAGCTGGCCGAGGTGGTGGTGTTCGACGACTGGCACACGGCCTGCGAGATGGTCGGAAGCCTGTTCACGCTGCGGGTGGACCGCCGGCTGCAGCGCCGGGCCTACGACGGCATCTGCGACCTCGCGCTGTCGCTCGGGGACGAGAGCTACGCCACGGTGGCGCGGATGCGGCACGAGGGCGCCGACAGCCTGCTCTCGCCGCGGCAGCTCGACCTGGCGGACTGGGCACGGATCGCCGACCGGGCCGCCGAGGTGCTCACCCCGGAACTGTGCACGGAGGACGACAGGTTCACCTGGCCGCGGCTGCAGCCCTGGCTGCACCAGTGCCGGGTGCTGATCGCGCCCGCCGGTGTCGAGATCCGTCCCCCGCACCAGCTCATCCGGACGCTGCCCGGCTACCGCCACGCCGACCAGCGGGTCTTCCTCACGCGGCAACCGGTCGAGTCGGCGGTCGAGCCAGCGAAGGTCGGACGGGACCTTCAGCTGCCGGACACCGACCGGCTCACGCTCTCGCCGAACATGCGGGCCGCCGTGGCCTACCTGCGGGGGAACTACGCGGACAGCGGTCTGACACTCGGTCGCGTCGCGCGCAGTGCGTACATGAGCCAATATCACTTCTCCCGCCGCTTCAAGCAGGAGACCGGCTGGCGGTTCATCGACTTCGTCACCGCGCTGCGGCTGACCGAGGCCGGACACCTGCTGCGCAACACCACCATGTCGATCACCGATGTCTCCCGTACGGTCGGCTATCAGGAACTGAGCCACTTCCAGCGCACGTTCAAGAAGTGGTTGGGCACCTCCGCGTCGGGCTACCGGGGCGTGTCCCGGTAGCCCGACCGCACGGTCAGTGCTGGCAGCACTGACGCATGCTCCACTCCGGACGGTGCCAGTAGTGAGCGGGGTCCTGCGAGGCCGACGGCGCGGCCGGGCGAACGGTCACGGCGGCCGCCTCGGTCGCCCCGGCCGCCTCCGCCGCCTTGGCCGCCTTGGCCGGCCGGAACGGCGCGAGGATCTCCGGCACCGTGCGGGTGACGCCGGCCACCATGACCGACCGCACCGCGGCCGCGGCGCGGATGTCGGTCAGCGGGTCGCCCTCGACCATGACCAGGTCGGCGATCCTCCCCGGCGCCACCGCGCCCAGCTGGTCGCCGTAGCCCAGCGCCCTGGCGGCGTTGCCGGTCGCGGTCATCAGCGCCTCGCGCGGGGTGAACCCGTACTTCACCAGCACGCGCAGGTTCTGGTGCGCGCTGACGCCGACGTCGTCCAGCGGCGCGTCGGTGCCGAAGACGACCAGGCCGCCCCCGCGGTGCACCCGCAACAGCGCGTCCACCATGCCCTTGGTGATCCGCTGGTCGAGCTCGCTCTCCGGACCCGGCTGCGCGGCGCCGTCGGCCTTGGCCACCAGGCGCCGGTAGTCCCAGTCCGGGAACAGCACCTTGGTGCGCTCGTCCTCCACCAGCGACCGGTCGCCGGCGTACAGCTCGCTGGCGAAGATCATGGTCGACGACACCCACATGCCGCTGGCCACGAGCAGGTCCACCGCGTCCTGCGACATCCGGAAACCGGCGTAGCTCAGCGTGCGCGAGTAGTTCAGCCGATGGCCGCCGCCGGGGTGCTCCATGCCGTCCAGGCCGGTGTGCGCCGCCGGGTACAGATAGTGCGAGGTGACCGGCACGCCCATCGCGTGCGCCCTGGCCACGATGCGCTGCTCGAAGGCCACCGGCATCCGCATGTACGACTTGATCTGGTCGTAGTCCAGCCCTTCGGCGCGGTCCAGTTCCCGCTCCAGCTGCTGGGCGGTGTGGACCGGCCGCATGCAGTTGTAGAAGGCCCGGCTGCCGTCCAGCGCCTGCCCCGAGCCGAGGTAGCGGGGGCCGACCCTGGTGCCGGCCTCCATCGCCTCCCGGTTCTCCACCATCTGGTACGCGAGGTCGCCGGGCGACTTGCTCGTGGTCACGCCGTAGGACAGCCACAGCCGCCCCTGCCGGTCGCCCCACTGCTTGCCGCGCATGTTCCAGTGGTTGTGGGTGTCGATCAGGCCGGGCATCACCGTCAGCCCGGAGGCGTCCACGATCCGCGCGCCGCTGGGCACGCCGCCGCCCCTGGGCAGCACCGCCTCGATCGTCGTGCCGCGCACCACGATGTCGACGTCGCGGCGCAGCTGCTCGCAGGTGCCGTCCCAGAGCGCGCCCGCGCGCACGACCGTGGGCTCGCTGACCCGTGCCGGACGGTAGGTGAGGTCGGCGGTGATCGTGCGGGCCGCGCCGCCGTCGGGCCCGACGGTGCGCAGCACGCCGTTGCACAGGTAGACGACGGTGCCGTCCGCGCTGATCGACAGCGAGTCGGTGACCTCGTCGGTCAGCTGCTGCGGCTCGCCGGTGATGGTGCCGTCGGCGGCCACCGGGACCCGCCAGGCGAGGCTCTCCGCGCCGAACACCAGGTGCCGGCCGTCGGAGGTCCACAGCGGGCCGTCGTTGTCGCGGGTGCTGATCGACCGGTCCGGCCCGATCTCCTGGTACCGGACCTTGTTGTCGGCCAGGTCCACGGTCAGCACCTGGTTGTTGCCGTTCGAGGTGCGCTTGGAGTACGGCATCAGCGCGGCCAGCGCGATCCTGCCGCCGTCCGGCGACCAGGTCGGCCGGCCCGGCTGGTAGAGCGCGGGCAGCACCTGGCGCACCGAGCGGTCGGCGACGTCGAACACCCAGGTCTGACCGGACTCGTCCTGGTAGGCGATCTTCGCGCCGTCCGGGGAGAACCGCGGCGCGAGCTGGCCGCCGGGCAGATCGGTGAGCCGGTCGGAGCGCCCGGTCGCCAGGTCCAGCCGCCACAGGTTGGCGGTGCCGGCGCGGTCGCTGACGTAGACCAGGGACCTGCCGTCGGGCGCGAAGTCCGGGTCGGCCGCGAAGTACCCGTCGTCCACGACCTTGCGGGGCCTGCCGCCGATCGGCAGCAGCCACAGCGCGTTCAGCGCGCGGAACGCGACCTGCTTGCCGTCCCGCGACACCGCGGGGTCGGCCATGCCCTTCGCCCGGCGCGACGCGTCCGACACGAGGTTGCGCCGCTTGCGCTGGTAGTTCCGCGCCGAGTACGGCAGTTCGGCGGTGAACGGGATCTCCCGCACGGCCCCGGAGAGCGAGCGGCGGCGCAGCCGGCCGCCGGAGCTGTAGACGAACTCCTGCGCCGAGGTCCACGACACCGGCAGCGGCGGCAGGTCCTCGCCGGTCACGATCGCCTTGGCCCCGAGCATCACCGTGGTCCCGGAGCCGCCCACGCTCAGGTAGCTGACCTGGCCGTCCGGGGCGTAGACCGGCGAGTACACCATGGCGTCGCCGGGTACGCCGGGCAGCTGCCTGCGCAGGCCCGAACCCAGGTCCAGCTCCTCGATGGCGCCGTCACCGACGACGTAGGCCAGCTTCGTGCCGTCCGGGGACCACACCGGGGCCGCGTGCACCTCGTCGGCGTCGGTGACGGCGCGCTGCTGTCCGCTGGCGAGGTCCAGCACCCAGATCCGGCTGACGTGGTCGCGGTCGGAGGCGAAGGCCACCTGCTTGCCGTCGGGCGAGAACCGCGGCTCCAGGTCGAAGCCCCAGCCGGTGGTGAGCCGGGTGAGCCCGGTGCCGTCGGCGTTGATCATCCACACGTCGTAGGCGGTGTCGAGGAAGGACTGGAACACGATCCGGCGCCCGTCCGGCGACCAGTGCGGCCGGGTCGCGTCGTGCTCCGCCGGCGTGATCCGCTGGGCCCGGCCGCCCGCGGCCGGCAGCAGCCAGATGCCGCCGGCGATGTCCACCGCGAGCCGGCGGCCGTCGGGGGACACCGCGACCCCGACGTTGGCGCTGTCCCGCACGGTCACGCTGCCCTCGCCGGGACGGCCGTCCGGCTGCGGCGTCTGCGCGGACGCGGGCACCGCGCCGGCGGGCACCGTGCCGGCGGTCAGCCACAGCGCGCCCGCGCCCGCGACGACCGCGCCGCCGCGCAGCACCTGCCGGCGGGAGAGCCTCTCGGATGGTGACGTGTGTTCCATGGTCTTCCTCGTTACTTTCTGCGCGCGGTGGTGTACCGGGGGGTGCCCCAGTGGTCCACGCCGTAGCTGATGCCGGTGAAGGCGTCCTGTTCCCGCAGCAGGGACATGACCACGTCGGCCTGCTCGTCGTCGTGCTCGATCGCGACGCCGCCGCCGGAACGCAGCAGCCGGGTGGCGGCCGCCACCACCGCGCGGATCACGACGAGTCCGTCCTGGCCGCCGAACAGCGCGGGCCACGGCTGGTGCTCCTGCCATTCCGGCGGCAGCACGACGCCGTCCACCACGAACGGCGGATTGGCCAGCAGCAGGTCCACCGTGCCGTCCAGGTCGGCGAACATCGCGGTGTCGGTGACATTGCCGGCGTGCAGGATGATCGGGGTGTCGCCGAGCTCCGCCTGCCGCGCGGCGTTGCGGCGCGCCCAGGTCAGGGCCACCGGGTCGAGCTCGATGGCGTGCACGGTCGCGTCCGGCCGGGCGTGCGCGACCGCCAGGGCGATCGCCGCCGATCCGGTGCACAGGTCCACCGCGAGCGGCTTGGACACCCCGCTCACCACGTCCAGCCCCCAGGCCAGCAGCGGCTCGGTGTGCTTGCGGGGCACGAAGACGCCCGGGCCCACCGCGACCTCGACACCGCCGAGCACGGCACGGCCGGTCAGGTACTCCACCGGCGTGCGGTCGGCCCGGCGGGCGACCAGCTCCCGCAGCCGGGCCAGATCCTCCCGGCCGAGCGTGGCGTCGAGGGGCAGCCGCTCCACGGCGCGGCCCAGCACGTACTCGGCCAGCTTCTCGGCGTCCCCGCGCGGCTGCCAGGCGCCCGCCTCGGCGAGGGTCTTCTCGGCGTCCGTCAGGAACGCACCCAGCGTCGGTTCACCAATGTCGGCGGTCATCCGTTCCGGACTCCTTCCAGGATGTTCGCGGCCGTCTCCAGATGGCCGCGTTCGTGCAGCGAGGACAGGGCGAAGCGGATCAGACCGGTGCCCTTGGCCACGGTGGGGAAGAAGGCCGGCAGGATGAGCACCCCGGCCTCCTTCAGCGTGGTGGCCGCGCGGAAGGCCGCCTCCTCGGTGTCGAAGTGCGCACCGCGCACCGGGGACCGCAGACCGGCGTTGACGAGCCGGTTGCCGGTCAGCTCGTCGAACACCTCGGTGTTGCGCCACAGCCGCTCCTGCAGCGCGGCGACCTCGCCGTCGAGGTGCAGCCGGGCCGAGGCGACGTTCGCGGCCAGCATCGGCAGCATGATCGAGTGCCCGAAGACCAGCGGGTTCGCGAACTTGCGCAGCACGCGCACGTCGTCCTCGCTCGGCACCACCGCGAACCCGCCGCAGCCGCCGAACGCCTTGGACAGCGAGCCGGCGATGACCACGTTGGGCGGCAGCCGGTCGCCGAGCGCCTCGAAGGCGTAGCCGGCGCCGTGCTTGCCCGCGACGGAGATGCCGTGCGCGTCGTCGATGTAGAGGTGTCCCCCGTGGGGCGCCAGCGCCTCCAGGATCCCGGCGACGTCGATCAGACCGCCCATCGAGCCGACGCCGTCGATCAGCACGATCGGCGTGCGCCCGTCGCGACGGGCGTCGCGCAGCGCGGACTCCAGCGAGTCGGGCGTCTCCAGGTCGAACCGGCGCGCGGGGCCGATCTGGTCGAGGACCCCCCGCAGCACCTGCATCGAGGAGTGCGCGGTCCGGTCCACCAGGAAGGTCGCGCCGCCGGGCGCGATCGGGTAGCTGGGCAGCGCGCCGGCGCCGAGCAGCGGCAGCAGTCCCAGGTGGACGGTTCCGACGGAGGTGAAGGGGACGACCTTGTTGCCGCGGTACACCGTGGAGAGCAGGTCCTCCAACTCGCCGAGGTAGTGCGGGCGCATCCGGTTGCGGGAGGTCGACAGGTGCACGCCGAAGCGACGCAGCGCCTCCTCGGCGGCCGTCACCAGCGCGGGGTGCTCCTCAAGACCCAGGTAGGAGCAGGACACGAACTCCAGCGCCTCGGTGCCGTCCGCCAGGCAGACCACCTTGCCGGGCTTGCGGCCGGTGACCACGTGCCCGGTCAGGCCTTGCTCGAACGCCACGTCCAGGGAGTCGGACGTCTTGTTGATGCGGGACTCGACCCAGTTGGCCGGCTGTGTCTCCTGCTGCGGATGGATCATGTCGCCTCGATTCGGGTGGACGCGGACAGGGCGTCGAACAGGTGGGCGCAGGTGTCGCGGTGCTCGTCCAGGGCGGTGCCGAAGAGGTCGCGCAGCCGGCCCTGCGCCGCGGCGAACCCGGCTTCGTCGCCGCCGTCGATCAGGTCGGCCAGTCGGCGCACGGACGCGGCCAGCGCACCGCGGGCCCGCGCGGCGTCGGGATTGGCGACCTGGATGTCCCAGTACACCTCCGGTGTCCCGGAGGCGATCCTGGCCAGCAGGGCCAGCAGGGTCGCGTGCGGCGGCGGGGCGATCTCGCCGAGTTCGCCGATGTCGGTGCCGAGTTCCTCCAGCGCCAGCCCGAAACCGAGCACGCTGGCGTGGGTGAGCACCTGGGCGGCGGCGGTGAGCCGGTCGTGCCGCTCGGCGTCGAGCAGCACCGGTCGGCCGCCCCACTCGGCGAGCAGCCGCAGCAGTTCGGCCGCGGCCGGCCCGTCGTGCACCACGACGGTGGCGACCGGCTTGCCGGGCATGCCCAGGGCCGGCGCGAACATCGGGTTCAGGCTGACGGCCTGCACGCCCTCGACGCCCTGGAGCGCGGTCACCACGGCGTCCTTCACGGACAGCGTGTCCACCAGCAGCGCGCCGGGACGCAGGTGCGGAGCGATGAGCGGGATCGCGGCCAGCCCCGTGCGCTCGGGCACCGCCAGCAGCACCAGGTCCGCCTTGCCCAGCTCCGCGACCAGGGCGCCACCGGGCGAGGTGATGTCCCCGGCGATGTCGCCGCCGGCCGGGTCCACCACGACGACCTCGGCGCCCGAACCGGCCAGCAGCGAGGCGAACATGCCGCCGACCGCGCCGGCGCCGCCCGCCACCAGGCAACGCCGCAGCGACCGAACTCCGGTCCCGCTCATGCCAGTCCTCCCAGCGCGGGGCGCAGCGCCGTCGCCGCGACCGCGGTGAGCACCGCGCGCGATTTCACCACGGTCTCCTCGTACTCCTCGTCGGGGTCCGACAGCGCCACGATCGCGCCGCCGACGCCGAAGCTCATCCGTTCGCCGGTGGCGACCAGGGTCCGTATCACGATGCTCAGATCCGCGGCGCCGGACAGGGCGAACCAGCCCAGCGAACCGCTGTAGACGCCGCGCGGGCCCTCCTCCAGCCGGTCGATGATCTCCATCGTGCGCACCTTCGGCGCGCCGGTCATGGAGCCGCCGGGGAACGCCGCGCGCACGCAGCCGACCGCGCTCTCCTCCGCCCGCAGCGTGCCGCGGACGGTGGAGACCAGCTGGTGCACCGGCGCGTACGTCTCCACGTCGAACAGCACCGGGACGTGCACCGAGCCGATCTCGCAGACCGTGTTCAGGTCGTTGCGCACCAGGTCGACGATCATCAGGTTCTCCGCGCGGTCCTTCTCGTGCGTGGAGAGGTCCAGCTTGAGCAGCTCGTCCTGGTCGGGGGTGCCGCCGCGGGGCCGGGTTCCCTTGATGGGCTTGGACTCCACGACGCCGTCGGCGCCGATCCGCAGGAACCGCTCCGGCGACGCACTGAGCACCGCGACCTCGGCGAAGTCCAGGAAGGCCCCGTAGGGCACCGGGCTGATCCGGCGCAGCCGGGAGTAGGTGTGCCGGGGATCGATCCTCTCGTCCACGGTGACCGTGTTGGTCAGGCAGATCTCGTACGACTCGCCGAGCCGGATCTCGTCGAGGCACTCCTCGATCCGCTTGAGGTAGCCCTCGCGGTCGTGGCGCGGACGGGCGGTCTCCCAGCCGGCCATGTCGGCGGCCTCGGCGCCGGCCAGCACACCCGTGCGGCCCGAATCGTCCACGGCGGACCCGTCGAGCCGGGACAGCCGGGCCGCCGTCCCGTCCAGCCAGTCGAGCGCGGCCGCCTCGTGCTCCGGCGTGCTCAACGCCAGCAGGTACGACCGGTGTTCCACGTGGTCGACGACCAGCGCGCGGTCGGCGAACAGCAGGGCGGCGTCGGGGGTGTCGGCCCGGTGCGCCCGGGAGCCACCGGTCTCGGCCTTCAACTCGTAGCCCAGGTAACCGACGTAGCCCAGGTTGAAGTCGAACGGCAGACCGTCCGGTGTCGGCAGGGACCGCGCGGCCAGACTGTCCTGGAGGTAGCCGAAGAAGTCCCGGTGGACCTCCTCGACCCGGCCGTCCGAGTGGGTGACGGTGACCAGCCGCCGGCCGACGTCGTAGGAGACGTACTCGGCCAGCGGTCCGCTGTCGTCGCCCATGATCGAGAACCGCGAGCGTTCGTGGCGGGTCTCGCTGCTGTCCAGCCAGAAGCTGCGGGTGGAGCCGGAGAACAGTTCCCGGTGCGCCGCGTCCGGGTCCGGCTCGTGCGCCGCCTCGCGCACGTGCAGGCGCAGATCCGGCGTGGCGTCAGCGGGCGCCGGCCGCACGGCCGGTGGAGGCGGGGCGACGGCCGGAGCGGGGCGCGCGTCCATCGCGAGGTCGCGGAAGTTCGCCAGCAGCAGCCTGCCGTGCTCGCTGCTGATGGATTCGGGGTGGAACTGGACGCCCCACAGCGGGTCCGTCCGGTGGCGCAGGCCCATCAGCACGCCGTCCTCGGTCCACGCGGTGCGTTCGAGCACCTCGGGCAGGTCGGTGACGGTCAGCGAGTGGTAGCGCACCACCGAGAACGGCGTGGGCAGCCCGGCGAAGACGCCGTCGCCGGTGTGGTGCACCAGCGAGCTGCGGCCGTGCATGGGTTCAGGCGCGAGGCCGACCTTGCCGCCGAACAGGTTCGCGATGCCCTGGTGGCCGAGGCACACGCCGAGCACCGGCCGTCCCGACTCGAGGACGGCGCGGGAGCTGATGCCGAAGTCACGGGCCCGGTCGGGCCGGCCGGGCCCGGGGGACACCACGATGCCGTCGAACTCGGCCATCCGCTCCGCCGGGAATTCGGCGTCGTTGCGCACCACGACCGGCGCCCGGCCGGTCACCTCGCCGAGCAGCTGGTACAGGTTGTAGGTGAACGAGTCGTAGTTGTCGATCAGCAACATCCGCATTGCCCGGTCTGTCCTTCCTTCAGTGTGGCCGTGGTGCCTAGCTCGCCGGGGTGTTGCCCATGACCAGGTCCTCGACCCGGCAGGTCTCGGCGATGATCAGGTCGTACAGCCGGCGCAGGAAGTCCTGGTCGATCCCGTTGCGCTCGCCGTACCGCGCGGCCCGCTCCTGCACGATGCCGATGCGGTGCGGCTGCATCATCGGGACGCCGTGCTCCCTCTTGTGGTGGGCGACGCGCACACAGACGTCGATCCGGTCGCGCAGCACGTCCAGCAGACGGGCGTCGATGCCGTCCAGTTCGCCCCGCAGTTCCTCGAGTTGACGGTCCGCTCCGCCGGATCGTGCCGCCGAATCCCCCATGGTCACCTGGAATCTCCTCGTGATCGTCTCGCCCACCGAAGGGCTCTTCCAGATGTACCTGCCAACGGCGGTCCGCAGGAGCCCGCGCGGCGGTTGCGGCAACAAACGCGGTCTCGCGCAACAACCGAGGTCCACATGCGCAAGAAAGACCTTGTCGCTTCCGGCAGGCCCACGGACGATCGGTTCCCGGAAACCATCACCGGAAGGCGCGCCGATGACCTTGTCCGCTCGAACCCTGCTGTCCGCCGAGTCACGTGCGAAGCTCGCCGCGGATCCCCGTCTCGGGGGCGGGAACGTCCTGGAGTCGGCGCTGGCCGTCAGCCCGAACCCGGACCTGCCGTTCATCGCCACCGGCCGGCCGGTCGCCACCTGCGACGGCGGGACGACGACCGAGTTCAGCCTCCGCGGGCTGGACCGGCTCGTGCAGAGCTGGTCGGTCTGGTACCTCGACCGGGGCGTGCGGCCCCGGGACCGGGTCGCGGTCCACATCGAGGACTCCTTCGCCTACTCGGTCCACCTGCACGCGCTGGCGACCATCGGCGCGATCGCGGTGCTGATCAACAGCAAGGCCCCCAAGGAGAACGCGCTCGAACTGATCCGGCGCACCGAGCCGGTCGGCGTCTACACGACCCGCGGCCGGCGCGACCTCCTCGGCCCCGAGCTCGCCGAACTGCCGGGCTCGCGCTGGGTCGTACTGGCCGAGGACGTGCCCGCGCCGCCCCAGGCCGAGCTGGACGCCGCCGCGCGGTTCCGGCACGCGCCCGACGACCCGGTCTCGATCCTGCATTCCTCGGGCACCACGGGCTTCCCCAAGCCGGTGGTGCAGACGCACGCGTCCAGCGTCGCCGGCCCGCGGTTCCGGCTCACGAACTACCTGGACTCGCCCGACGACCTGATGATGGCCGCGCAGCCGCAGTCGCACCTGGGCTCGGTGGTGTACGTCAACTACGCCGTCCTGGCCGGCACGCCCATGGTCGCCCACTACGACCCCACCGGCGCCGACCTGGTCGACGCCATCCGCCGGTACCGGCCGACCACGGTGATGGCCTTCGCGCACGCGTTCACGGAACTGGCCGACGTCGAGGTCGCCGACGGCGCGGTCGACTCGGTGGACAGCTGGGTGACCATGGGCGACGCCATCCACGAGGCCCACCTCAAGGCCATCCTGGGCAAGCGCGACCCCGAGCTGCCCTCCGCGGTGTTCTACGACCGCTTCGGCGCCACCGAACTGGGCTGGGGCCTGATGGTGCAGCCGCGATCGCTGGCCTCGGAGCGCAACGACCGCTGCATCGGCCGTCCCGACGCGCTGTCCGAGGTCGTCGTGCTGCGCCGGGACGGCACCGCGGCCGACCGCGGCGAGATCGGACTGCTGGGCGCCAAGGGCCCCACCATCACCGCGGGGTACTGGAACGACTCCGACACCACCTACCGCAGCCGGCTGTCCGGGTACTGGCTGTCCGGCGACCTGGCGTACCAGGACGAGGCCGGCGACTTCTACCAGGTGGACCGGGCGGTGGACACCATCGCGACCGCGGCGGGCCCCGCGCACTCGGTGCAGATGGAGGAGCTCCTGCTCAACGAGCTGCCGGTGATCGTGGACTGCACGGTCGTGGCCGGCCGGCACGGCGGGAACACGGTCGCGGTGGCCCTGGTCGCCGCCCACGGCGAGGACCTCGACCCGGCGCAGCTGCTCGCCTCGGCCAACACCGTGCTCGGCGCGGCCGGCCACCCGACGCTGGCCGTGCTCGAACTGACCCGCTCCGTCACCGACATCCCGCAGGGCGTCACCGGCAAGGTGCTCAAGCGTCAGCTCCGTGAACGCTACGACACGCTCGCGGACTACCTCCGCGCGAGCGACCCCGCCGCGGTGGCCACCATCCTCTAGGCGGGCGGCCACCACGACGTGCGGACGTCATCCCCGGGCGACCGGGGTTCCCTCGGCGATGACGTCCGCGCCGGCCCACTCGGTGCCCAGCATCGCGTACACGGCCAGGTCCGCCCGCTGCCCCTTGAGCATCTCGCCCTGCACGAAGAACGCCTCCCGACGCATGCCGAGACGCTCCATCAGCCGCATCGACGAAACGTTGTTCCCGTTGCACATGCCGACCACCCGGTGGAAGCCGTACCGCTCGAACGCCAGCCGCAGCACCTCGCGGCCGGCTTCGGTGGCGTACCCGCGGCCGCCGTGGTCGGGGTTCATCACGAAACCGATCTCGGCGCGGCCCAGTTCGGCGCTCAGCCAGTCCAGGTTGAACTCGCCGATGAGCCGGCCGGACTCGCGCAGCTCCACCGCGACGGCCAGGTTGTCGCCCTCCCCCGCCAGCTCGGACTCCGAGATCCTGGTGGCCAGCGCGGTGCGCGTCTCCTCGCGGGTGCGGGCGTCCCACAGCAGGTACCGGGTCACGTCCGGACGGCGCTGGATGTCGTGCAGGTCGTCGATATCCGCCTCGGTGAAGGAACGCAGCACCAGCCGGTCAGTGACAACAGGATCCACGGGTGAGACTCCGAATTGGATTATTCGATGAATGGTCCAGCGGATACTAGCATCCGAAAATCGGCATTTAGGGGAATCGTGAACACCTTGTTCCGCGGAGTACGCCGGTGATCCGTCGACTGCCGTTGATCGCACTCGTCGCCGCGTGCGGCGTCTCCTCGTGCGGCGCGACGATGACGATGATCGCCCTTCCCTGGTTCGTGCTGTCCAGAACCGGCAGCGGCCTCCAGACCGGGGCCGTGGCCGCCGCCGAAACGCTCGGGCTGGTCCTCTCGGTGGTGCTGGTCGGCCCGCTGCTGGACCGGTACGGCGCGTGGCGCGGCAGCATCATGGCCGACCTGGCGGCCTCCGTCGCGGTGATCGCGATCCCGGCCGCGGAGGCACTGGACCTGCTGTCGCTGCCGGTGCTCGTGGTCCTGGTGTTCGGGATCGGCGCCGGGCGAGCGCCCTCCCGCAGCGCCAAACAGGTGCTGCTGCCCGCCGTGCTGGCCGCGACCGGCGTCCGCGTCGAGCGGGGCACCAGCGCGGAGGAGTCCGCGCTGCGCACCGGAGACCTGCTCGGCGCGCCGCTCGGCGGCATTCTGATCGGGCTGATCGGACCCACCTGGGTCCTGCTGGCCGACGGCGCGGCGCTGCTCACCGCGGCGGCGCTGGTGGGCCTCCTGGTCCGGCCCGCGGCCGCCGCCGGGCGCGCGCCGGCCGGCGGCGCGCACGGCTACCTGCGGGAGCTCAAGCAGGCCGCCGAGCACTTCCGGCGCGACCGGTTGCTGCTGGTCATCGGCGTGCAGTGCGCGGCCTTGAACGCCCTCACCGTTGGGCTGCTCTCGGTGCTGCTGCCCGCCTACGGACTGACCGTGTGGCACGACAGCACTCTGGTCGGCGTGCTGATCGCCGCGTCCAGCGGCGCCAGCATCCTGGGCACGGCGCTGTACGGCTGGCTGGGCGACGGCGGCCGTCGGTGGCGGGTGTTCGCGATCTGCTCCCTGGTCTCCGGCGCGCCCGTCTTCCTGGCCGTGGCGGCCGACCCGCACCCGGTGCTGCTGGTGCTGGTGGTCTCGGCCTGCATGATGGCGAACGGCCCGATCAACCCGGTGATCGCCGCGGTCAAGTACGCCCGGGTGCCCGAGGGGCTGCGCGGCCGGGTGTTCGCGGCGTTCCACGCCTCGGCCAACGCGGCCATGCCGGTGGGACTGCTGCTGGCCGGGGTGCTGCTGGACGCGGTCGGGCCGACCGCCGCGGTGCTCGTGCTCGGCGGGCTCTGCCTGCTCGTTTCGCTGTGGCCGTTCGTGTTCCGGGTTTGGCGGGAGTTGGACGAACCGGAACGCCTCCCGTCGACGGTCGGATAATTCGCGCAACAAATGCCGCCCTCAGCAAAAAATGCCGCCCCATAACGCAAAGAAGCCGGTCGTCCGGTCGTCCGACGGAATCTAGTGTTCGGGCGTCGACGGAATGGGAATGGGGCCACGCGAATGCCCGGTGCGGCCGGCCCGTCGGCGCCGGGGCCGCCCGGGCAGGAACGCGCGCGCTGCGCGGAGCGGTCCGGGCAGGCACGGCGATCGTGCGCGACGAGATCAGCACACAACGGAGGTTCCCGATGAACACCGGCATTCGGCTCGCCGCCGACCTGGACGCCATCAGCCGGGAGGAGATCGAGCGACTGCGGGCGCACAACTTCACGCGCTTGGTGGCCGCGGCCCGGCGCACGCCCGCGGTGCTGCGCCGCTGGCCCGGGCTCGACTCCGTGCACAGCCTGGACCGGTTGCCGGAGCTGCCCGTGCTGACCCCGTCCGCGCTGGCCGACGGCTGTCCGCCGCACTCGGTGGAGTTCCTGATCGACGGCGACCAGCCCGGCATGGTGCTTCGTTCCAGCGGGACCTCCAGCAAGGTCAAGATGATGTACCACTCCTGGGCGTTCAACGAGCAGGTGTCCGCGCTCGGCGCGCGCGGGCTGCGCGCGACCCTGCCCGAGCCGCCCCACCGGGTGGCGAACTGCCTCTACGGGGCCGAACTCAACGGATCCTTCCTGTTCACCCAGGAGGTCGCTCGGCTGCTCGGCGCGCGGGTGTACCCCCTGGGCAACGTCACCAGCGTCGCGGAGACGGCGAAGATGATCTCCGAGCACGCGATCGACACCTTGGCCGCGCCGCCGGGGTACGGGGTGGACCTGCTCACCGGAACGCCCCCGGACCTGCTCGCCTCGATGCGGACCTACCTCTACATCGGGGAGAGCCTCGGCGCCGGCCGCACCGCGGCGCTCACCGCCGCCCTGCCCGGCCTGACGGTGCGCTCGCTGGCCTATTCCACCACCGAGACCGGGCCCATCGGCTACCAGTGCCAGTGGCTGTCCGGCAACGACCACCACGTGCACGAGGACGCGATGGTGGTGGAGATCGTCGACGAGGAGACCGGGCTCGCCGTGGCCGACGGCGAGGAGGGCGAGGTCCTGGTCACGCCGCTGAGCGACACCGGCATGGCCCTGTTCCGCTACGCCATCGGCGACCGGGGCCGGCTGAGCACCCAGCCGTGCCGCTGCGGCAGCCGGGCCTCCGTGCTCACCCTGCTCGGCCGGGCCCGGCAGTCGCTGAACGTGGACTCCGAGACCGTCTCCGCCGACCAGTTGATGTCGCGGCTCGCCCGGTTGGGCATCACCGATCCCGCCGACTGCCAGTTTCAGGTGCTCTGGACCGTCAACCGGTACCGGGTGCGGCTGCTGCTGTCACCGAGCACGCCCGGGGACATCACCGTCGACGCGGTGGTCGCGGCCTTCGCGGACACCGTCGAGCTCAACCAGATCGTCACCGGCCCGCGCTGCCTGGGATTCACCGTGGAGCACGTCGAGCGCGGCGACTTCGAGCGCACCGAGCGCGGCAAGGTGCCCACCCTCTACCAGCGAACGGTCACCGCATGAACCGGAACCCCTGCCCCGTCACCCGGTCCTACCTGGACGAATGCGCCGCCGAGGGGCGCGACGGCCTGCGCGGGGTCGTCGACCACCTGCGGTTCCCGCCGCACTTCACCGCGGCCTTCGACGGGCGGGTGCTCGGCCGGCCGCTGTTCGTCGAGGAGACCGCGATCCGCGGCGTCGCCGACCGGCTCATGCGGTTCCACGACCTGATCGTCTCGCTGCCCGGCCGGCTCCACGGTGGCGACGTGTTCGCCTACGGCGAGGCGCTCGGGCTCGACCGCCGGTCGGTGGAGATCGTCCGCCGGAACGGACTCGTGCCGCCGATCCCGTACGGCCGGGCCGACCTGCACCGCGACGGCGACTCCTGGCGGCTGCTGGAGTTCAACATCGGCGCCGACCTCGGCGGCATGGAGCGGACCGGCGACATCCCGCGGGCGCTGATGGACGTGCCCAGGTTCCGGGAGTTCGCCGAGAAGCACCGGCTGACCTACCCCGACATCGGGGCGGGCATCGCCCGCATGCTCACCCGCTGCGCCGAGAGCGTGTCCGCCGCCGGCACACCGGTGGTCGTGATGCTGGAGAGCAACGGCCGGGTGGCCCGGTACCGGAAGTACATGCTGCCCTTCCAGGAGTACATGCGGGGCAAGGGAATCGACCTGCGACTGGCCGAGGTGGGCGAGTTGAGCTCGCCGGGCGGGAAGATCCACCTGGACGGCACCCCGGTGGACGTGATCCTCCGCTACGTGTCGGTGGACCAGATCCTCGCCGACCCCGAGGTCGCCGCGGCCATGGAGCCGGTCTTCCGCGCCCACGAGGAGGGCCGGACCGTGCAGCTGACCCCGATCTGTACCGACCTGCACGGCAACAAGGGCATCCTGCCGATGCTGCACGACCCCCGGTTCCGGGCCGCCCTGGCCGAGGACGAGCTCGCCCTGGTCGACGGAATGCTGCCGTGGACGCGGTCGATGGCCGAGGGCACGGTCGAGGTGGACGGCGACGTGGTCGATCTGATCGACTACTGCCGCGCCCATCGGGAGGACCTGATCCTCAAGCCGAACAACGACGCGCGCGGCGGCGGCATCGTCGCCGGCTGGGAGACGTCCGACGGGGACTGGCGGCGGGCCCTGACGGAGTGCGACCGGCGACGGTTCCTGGTGCAGCGCAAGGCCCCGGCGCAGCCGGAGCCGGTGCAGGACGCGGAGACCGGCGAGGTGCGGGACTGGCTCGCGACCTGGGGCGTCTACCTGACCGACGAGGGGTACGCGGGCACCTACATCCGTGCGCTGTCCGAGTCCGCCGGCAGCGCGGTCGTCGGCTGGGACGCGCTGCCGCAGCTCACCGCCGTGTTCAGCTACCCGGCCTGACCCGTACTCGCGGGCGAGCCCGGGCGCGGCATTGCCTTAACCTTCATCCATTGCAACGATCCATTGCGTTCGAGTTCAGCGTCATTGCATCAATTTACCGCCGCCGAGCTGGAAAGACGCGTTCCACGCGATTGACGTCGAGTCAGAAACGGCCGTAGCTTTCCAGTTATCCGAACGTGCGGCAACGCGAAACGAGGAACGGCCATGGGTGAATCCCCGCACACCGTCACGACCATGCCGGTGGCACGCCGCCCCGGCTGTCCCTTCGACCCGCCCGCCGAGCTGACCGACGCCCGCCGGCACGCGCCGATGAGCCGCTACACCTTCCCCGGCGGGCAGCCCGGCTGGCTGGTCACCGGATACGACCTGGTCAGGGCCGTGCTGGCCGACACGAGGTTCAGCTCGCGCAAGGACCTGATGCTCCACCCGACCATCGACTACGGCGACTTCCAGATCCCGCCGGCGCCGCCCGGGGAGTTCGTCCTCATGGACGAGCCCCAGCACAGCCGCTACCGCAAGCCCCTGACGGGCAGGTTCACCGTACGGCGGATGCGGCTGCTCACCGAGCGCATCGAGCAGGTCACCACCGCCCGCCTGGACGCCATGGAGGCGGCCGGGCCCCCGGCGGACCTGGTGACCGCGTTCGCCAAGCCCATCCCCGCCATCGTGATCTGCGAGCTGCTCGGGGTGCCGTACGAGGACCGGGGCTCCTTCCAGGAGCAGGTCGACTCGTTCATGAACGGGGAGACGAGCGACGAGGACATGATGGCGGCCTACGCCTCGACCCAGGAGTACCTGGCCGAGCTGGTGGCCGCCAAGCGCGCCGACCCCACCGACGACGTGCTCAGCGACCTCACCGACAGCGATCTGACCGACGAGGAACTGAAGGGGATCAGCCTGATCCTGCTCGCGGCCGGTCTCGACACCACCGCGAACATGCTGGCCCTCGGAACCTTCGCGCTGCTGCGCAACCCGGACCAACTGGCCGCACTGCGGGGCGATCCCGCGCTCGCCGACCGGGCCGTGGAGGAACTGCTGCGGTACCTGAGCGTCGCCAAGACCTTCATGCGGACGGCCCTGGAGGACGTCGAACTCGGCGGCCGGACCGTCAGGGCCGGCGAGCGGCTGATCCTCTCGTTCAACACCGCCAACCGCGATCCCGAGCGCTTCCCCGATCCCCATGTGCTCGACCTGCGCAGGCAGGACGGCGGACACCTGGCCTTCGGCCACGGCATCCACCAGTGCCTGGGCCAACAGCTGGCCCGCATCGAGATGCGGGTCGCCTTCCCCGCGCTGCTCGACCGCTTCCCCACGCTGCGCCTGGCCGTACCGCCCGAGGAGGTCGCCCTGCGCCCGGAGATCGCGGACATCTACGGGGTGAAGAGCCTCCCCGTCACCTGGGACGCGTGATCGATGAGGATCACCGTGGACGCCGAACGCTGCATCGGCTCCGGAATGTGCGTCCTGACGGCCGGCGAGGTCTTCGACCAGCGCGAGGACGACGGCACGTCGTTCGTGCGGCAACCCGAGCCTCCGGCCGGGGCGTTGGACGCGGTTCGCGAGGCGGTCGCCCTGTGCCCCGCCTCGGCGATCAGCCTGTCGGCCGACCCGCGGCACCAGGGCGGGTCCGACGCATGACCGTCCGGCGGAGGAACGGCGAGGTCCTCCGCCCGGCGGGTGCGGACCTCGGCGGCGACCGGTCTCCGTGAAGAGTGGAGCCGGGTCCCGCCCCCGGCCAGGTGGTGGACACCCATACCGGAACGCCGGAGGTATGTGACGCCTCCATAGGGATGGCACTGCGGCGTCCGTAGCGTGTCGCGCACTTGGCCCCCGGTGTGGAGGAGTGAACGCGTATGCGAAGGAACGGGCGTGGCAGGCGAAGAGGACTGGGCTGGGTGCTCGCGGGCGTCCTGGCGCTGGCCGGTGCGGCCGTCCCGGCGGGGCCGGCCGCGGCCGCGGTGCCGGCCAACCTGACCCTGGAGGCGACCTACAGCACCGTCGCCAACGGCTGGGACCGGGTCGAGCGCTACCTCGACACCACCACCGGCTTCCGGCAGGAGCAGTACCCGCCGGACGGCCGCGGCGACCAGGACGGCCAGCGGCTCACCTTCTTCGGCGGCGTCAAGCAGCCCTTCTCCGGCCGTTTCCTGCTCTACTCGGCCCCGGGCTGGAACACCGGCGCGCACCAGGTCCCGGTGCTGCTGGTGCACGGCGCCAACGACAACCCGGACCGCGCCTGGGCCAACCCCGGCGAGTCCGGCGGCTACGGCTGCGGCTCCATGTCCTGCCCGAACACCGGGCTGATGCAGAACCTGGCCGGGCGGGGCTACCGGGTCTTCGCGATCGGCTTCGCGCACAAGCAGGGCGACAACCTGATGCAGGCCCAGGAGGTCGGCGACGCCGTCGCGCTGATCCGTGCCAAGCTCGGCGTCCCGCAGGTGGACGTGGTCGGCTGGAGCAAGGGCGAGATGTCCTCGCGGGCCTACGTGTCCTCGGTGAAGCCCTCCTGGGGCCGCCCGTACGCGGGCGACGTGCGCAAGCTGATCACCCTCGGCGGCCCGAACGGCGGCTACGACTACCCGTTCGCGCACGGGTGGGCGCACGACTTCTCGATCTGGCCGCAGTGCGGCGGTGCCGTCAACGCCCCGTCCCCGCACCTGCGCATGACCTGCTACGGCACCTACACCGCGCACCCGGAGTTCTCCTTCACCCCCTCGGGCGGCTACGACAACTACCCGGGACAGCGGCAGATGCTGGCCCGCTGGGACTCGGTGTTCGGCATCGACCAGACCCAGCAGGACTGGTACACGACCTACTACGGCGGGCAGGGCTTCTACACCGACGGCGGCGGCATCCAGGCCGCGATCAACGCCGGCTCGCTGATCGCCCCGCTGCACCAGGCCGGGGTGCCCTCCTCGGTGACGGCCTACCTCCTGGCCGGCGGCACGCCCAGCATCGTCGGGATCTTCAACGAGAACCGCGGGCCCAGCGACGGCGTGGTCTTCGTGGCCAGCGCGCTGGACACCACCGGCTACGGCACCGTCGGCGGCACCGCGCTGATCGCCCTCGCCAACCACCTGCAACTCGGCTGGGACAGCGCGGCGAGCGCGCAGGTCGCCGGCTGGCTGAACTGAGGACATCCCGGATGATCACCGATCGACTGATCGCCACCGACCGGCTCACCGTGGGCTACGCCGAGATCGCGGGCCGCACCGGGGAACCCGTGGTCCTGGTGCACGGCAACGTCTCCTCCGGCGTCTTCTGGCACTCGACCATGACCGGGCTCCCCGCCCGCTACCGCCCGCTGGCCCCCGACCTGCGCGGCTTCGGCCGCACCGAGCCGCTGCCGGTGGACGCCACCCGGGGCCTGCGCGACCACAGCGAGGACCTGCTCTCCTACCTCCGGGCGCTGGCCCTGGGCCCGGTCCACCTGGTCGGCTGGAGCATGGGCGGCGGCGTGGTGCTGCAACTGCTGCGCGACCACCCGGAGCTGGTCCGCTCGCTCACCCTGGTCAACCCGGTCTCCCCGTACGGCTTCGGCGGCACCCACGGGGTGGACGGGCGGCTCAACTCGCCCGACGGGGCGGGCTCCGGCGCCGGCGGCGCGGCCCCCGATTTCGTCCGGCTGCTGCGCGAGGGCGAGACGGGCGCCGAGTCGCCGTTCGCGCCGCTCTCGGTGCTGAACACCACCTACGTCAGCGAGCCGCTGGCGGAGCCGGACCCCTACGTGGCGGCGATGCTGACCACCCGGACCGGGGAGGACCACTACCCGGGCGACAGCCGCACGAGCGACGCCTGGCCGGGCTTCGGCCCCGGCGAACGCGGGGTGCTCAACTCGATGGCGCCGACCCACTTCCGGATCGACGACCTGGAACTGGTCGAGCCGAAGCCGCCGATCCTGTGGATCCGCGGCACCGCCGACGTGATCGTCTCCGACACCTCGCTCTTCGACCTGGCCCACCTGGGCGCCATCGGTGCCGTCCCGGGCTGGCCCGGCGCGGACACCTGCCCGGCACAGCCGATGGTGGCCCAGACCCGCGCCGTACTGGACCGCTACGCCGCCGCCGGCGGGCGGGTGCGCGAGGTCGCGGTCGAAGGCGCCGGGCACAGCGTGCAGTTGGAACGGCCGAAGGAGTTCCTGACGGCGCTGGTGGAGGTGCTGGACGGGGCCTGACGGCGGGACGGCCCCCGGCGGGTCGAGCGGTCCTGACGGACGGGGAAGGGGGGGGGGGGGGGGGGGGTTCTGTCGCCCCCCCCCTTTTTCTTCCCCCCCCCTCCTTGTTTAGCCCCTCTCCCCCTTCTCCATTCTAC